>JAGAHY010000107.1 GCA_017626815.1 Bacilli bacterium
CAAGCCTCCCGATAATCAACTCCGCCTATTTAATGTCGAAGACATTAAGTACACGGCGTGACGTCATTGAAAACGTCAATGGAAAAGTTGAAAAGGCATTAGTTCCACGGTTTCTTGGCATGCAAAATCATGGAACTCAAAGCATGTTATGTGGGCGAATGTCATTGAAAGGCCAGATGCTTGGTCCCATAATTATGCGAAGATGAAAATCCTCGTTGTCTGCCAATATTTTTATCCAGAATCCTTCTCCATCAACGATGTCGTGAAGGGTTTTGTTGATGCCGGCCATGATGTATTTGTCGTCACCGGGCAGCCCAATTATGGCTATGAGAAAATCATGGATGGCTATGAGGACGTTGTGGATGAGACTATTTTTGGAGCGAGGGTCCACCGTTGCGCGTTAAAGCCAAGAAAGAAAGGCCGCTTTTCTATCATCGAGAACTATTTGTCCTTTTGGTCGACCTCCAAGAAATATTTGAGGAAGCTGAAAGAGGAATTTGACGTAGTTTATTCCATGTCTCTTTCTCCGTTGACGGCGATTGTTGGCGGTACGGTTTACGCGCGGAAGCACCATGTCCGTCATGTGCTTCATTGCCTTGACTTATGGCCTGAGTCCACGGTAGTGACTGGCGCGGTAAGAAAAGACTCGCTGGTTTATCGAATCTTGTTCCGCTGGTGCAAAGCCATCTACTCAAAGCTGGATGAAATACTGATTTCCTCACCATCCTTCGAAACTTATTTTCGGCAGACATTAAAGGTTAACCGCGTCCCTATTTCATATGTTCCACAGCCTCCTCAGACGGCGCTTCCTTCTGAGACGGTTTCTTACGAGCATCCATTCAACTTTGTTTATGCGGGCAATATCGGGACCTTACAATTAGTCGAACAGCTTGTCCTGGCCGTTGACCTAATCAAAAATCAAGCGGACGTGCACCTGCATTTGATTGGCATGGGCGCCCGAAGCGATGCGGTGATGGCTTTGATCAAGGAGCGCGGGCTTGAAGATCAAATCTCCTTCTATGGTGTAAAGCCACGTTGCGTCACTGCCTCCTATTACGAAAAAGCCACGGGCATTATCGTCTCCTTGACCCATGCGGGAACGGTAGGAAAGACAATACCGGCAAAGCTGACTACGGCGCTTTACTATGGCAAACCCATTTTGGCGGTGCTTGGCGGCGATGGGCGCGCTTTATTGGAAGAAAGTGGCGGTGGTGTTTTTGCCAAAGGGGAAACCCCGGAAGATATCGCCGAAGCCATGATGACTCTGGTTTCGATGGACGAGGAAGAGCGTTCTAAACTAGGCCAAAAGAATAAGGTTTACTTCGATTCTCATTACGATAATACCAAAATCGTCGCGGATATTATTGACCACCTGTCTCGTAAATAACGCTGCAAAAACACTATATTTTTAAGAATGAATTAATTGAACTTTTTCAGTAATTGATGAATGTTCCACCCTGTCTTCGAGATTCCAAATTCCTCAAAAATCATCGTGGAGGCCTTGTTTTCAATTAGGTCTTTTAGGTTTTTTTCCTCGTCTAAATGGGCCATGAAGAAAGACTCCAGTGGCCCTTCGATCCAATTGATGTTATCGCCGAAAGATTCCTTAATGGGCGTGGAGGTGGTGGAGGCGATGCACTGGCCAAAGCACAGGTATTCCATCACTTTCGAAGGAACGGCGCAGTCATCTAACTGTTTACGGTAATGGCGCGGGTTTATGCACAAGGCTGCGCCTGCGATATAGGCATAGTGCTCTTTTTTGGAGATCTGCCCTAAGTAATGGATGCGGGGATTTGCTTGGGCGGCCTCGATGACTTGGGGTTCATAATGGCCGTGGCCAGAGATGACCAAATCATAATTGGGTTTCAACGAATGAAAGGAATCGATGAGGTCTTTTGTTCCGTCTTTTTCGAACAAGGCCCCACCATAATAGATATAGGGTTTATTGCGCTTAATGGGTTTAACATCCTCTTTCTCAACTAACATCGGCTGAATAAGATGCGGCTTCTCTGATAGTTGATAGCAATCCAGTAACCCCTTGGTTAGGGAGAATGCTCCATCGCTATCGTCGACAAGCTTATGGATACGAGCAGCGAAAGAAGCGTCAACGCCTGTAATGTTATTGATGTCATCGGTTAGAATGGCGATTTTCGGGCAGGAGAGTTTTTCCGAAAGGGTTTTGGCGATGGTGCCCAGCGTTGCGCTAAGGCTATCAAACACCACCACGCATTTCCTTCCCTGGAACAATGGGGCGATTTTCTTGGCCGCCATTTTTGGATAGAAAAGAGCGCGGATATATCGGTTCGTCGGCGGTACTAGATAATGGTATTCAACGCCATCTTTTGAGGTGAAAGATTTGGCTCCGAGGTGATGATAGACATTAGGAAGGACACAGAAGGCGTGGGTGGGCTCCACTTTGGCAAAAGCCTTGAGCAATTTCCCATGAAAGTTTTGCCCTGCGGGGTTTGGGAGCTTGGCGCCTTTTGGGGCCCTATCAAAATCTTCCTCATAAAGATGCGAGGTCAAATAAATGATTTCCATTATTGATGCTCCTCAATGAAGCGGCGGAAGATTTTTTCATGTTCCACGGCGCTTGCCTCGAAGGTGAAACGTTTGGCCATGGCGATGGCTTTTTCTTTGGTGTCCTCAGGAAGAGGCTTGGTCAAAATGGAAACGACTTCTTCCGGCTGGTCAAAATCCAAGAGCGCATTCGAGGTATCCAAACCCGCTAAAGCCTTGGCCGCGTTGACGTTTTTAGATGAGAAGACCGTCAAGCCCTGGGATAGGGCTTCGACAACGACATGCCCATAAATATCTTCGTGCGAAGGGAAGACGAAAGCGTCGCACGCGCGGTAAAAACGGAATAGTTTGGAATGATCCATAAACGGCAAAACATGGACGTTTTGCAGGCTATATTTACGGATTAAGGATAAATAGGTTTTCCTTTCCGGGCCTTCTCCAATGATGTAAAGACTATGATCCTGAGGCATGCTTTTCCAAAGGCTAATCAAGGCTTCGAAATTTTTCCTTTTGATGAAGAACCCTGCGGTGACAAAAACCTTCTCCCCTTCGATGTTCAGCTTCTTTCTTAGTTTAGCTATCGCCTCTAAAGAATAAGGCTGTTGGAGCATTTCTTCTTCGGCGATTGATCCATATGGGTAAAGAACGATCTTGTCTTCCTTGGCGCCATAATGAACCAAGTAGTCTTTGGAGGAGGCTTCCGGAGCCATATAGAGGTCCGCGCCGGAGATGTAAGATGACTTTAACGCGTAGAGAATGTTGTTTTCTTTAGGACGAATGATGCCACCATTGACATAGAAGACGTATGGGATGTGGTGACGCTTGCAATAGGAGATGGCCAGCCGCTCCGTCCACGTGCGCCATCCGTTAAGGACGATGACATCATAGTTTTGATGTTCTTTTAAAAAGCGCAGCGGCTTGCGCGAGTAGTTATTAATCCCGCCAAGAATTAAGGGATGGCCAATATAAGCGTGGAAAGAAAGCGGGTTCTTGGAATAAAAAATGTGATTCCTGCCCGCTTCGGATGCACGTTCAAAGTAGACGGTGAGTTCATTGTTTTTGCCTAAACGATTGAAGAACTCGACCTTATAGGGTGCGGGGTGATTGAAGAGCCAGAAGATTCGCATTGGTATTATTATTCCACGCCGGCGCGTATAATGTGGACATGATTTCATCTTGGAAGGATTTTTTCGAGGCCACAAAAGAGAAAGAGTATTCCAAAAGACTTAAATCTTTTTTGGATAAAGAATATTCGGAGCATCAATGTTTCCCGCCGCGTCAGTTGATGTTTAATGCCTTTGAACTTACCGATCCTAAGACACTTAAAGTCGTGATTATTGGCCAAGACCCATACCATAATGATGGACAAGCCATGGGACTATCCTTCTCCGTTAACAAAGGAATTGATTTGCCTCCTTCTTTAAGAAACATTTATCGCGAAATCGAAAATGATCTTGGAATCCGGATGGACTATGATTCGGGCGATTTAACCCCATGGGCTAAACAAGGCGTCTTGCTGTACAACGCAAGGCTTTCTGTCCGCGCCCATGTACCGCTATCCCACTCCATTCCCGAATATGATGAATTTACCGCGGATTTGATGGCTTATTTGGACTCTTTGCCCCAAACAATTGTGTTTTTGCTGTGGGGGTATTTTGCGAGAAAATTCTCAAAATTTGTCGCAAATCCGAACCATTTTGTTCTTGAATCCAACCATCCATCGCCGATGTCCGCAAATCGCGGCGGCTGGTTCAACCAACATCAATTCTCCCGCTGCAATGCTTTGTTAACGGAACACGGGGCTACCCCAATCGACTGGAGGAACTAATATGGATGCTGTCATTATCATCGGAAAAAACCTAAGCCCGACTTTGGCTAAAGCTCGCGCTAACGGAGCTTATGTGTTTGGCGCGGACCAAGGGGCTAAATACTGTTTGGATCATCAAATTCGTTTGGATTCTTTCGTCGGCGACTTCGATTCGGTCAACGAGGAAGAAAAGCATCGCATCTTGACTTGCGGCGCCGTCATTGAAGAACTTAACCCCCATAAAGACGTCACGGATACCGCCCATGCGTTATCGCTTTGCAAATGGTTCAACCGTGTGACCATCTTAGGGGGCGTCATGGGTGACCGCATTGAACATTTCTTGGCGAACGTGGATTTGTTGCGTTCCCGTCCCAACACATGTTTCATGGAGGATGACGATTCTTTTATCGTCGTCTTGGACCATACCCGTATGAACGTTTCACGCAATGAATGGGAATATGTCTCCGTGTTTGCCTTGACCGAAGCCAAAGTGACGTTGCTTGGCATGGAGTATCCGCTAGAGCATCGCGACTTGATGCCCGGCGACCCCATCGGCGTCAGCAATCAAATCAAGGAAGATAGCGGCGCCATTCTTTCAGAATCGGGATTATTGTTGGTCGTCCTTCACCGAAAGAAAACGGTTTCCCAATAAGATATCCTTGAAGTTTATTTTGACTGTATCTACAATTTTTGCCGTCCGATAGGGGAGCCCTTGTGGCTGAGAGGTGGTTCGTCCACGACCCTAGCGACCTGAACTAGATAATGCTAGCGGAGGGAATCGGCAAACCTGTTTTTGCTACGATACCTCCACGTGCATGTGGAGGTTTTTTATGACAAAGGCACGTTCAAAAGCATCCATTAACGTCATGGCGGAAATTGGCATTATGGCCGCCGCCGGGTTTATCCTTGATGCGGTTTCGGGGATGATGTTCAAAGGTCTATTCCCCAATGGCGGATCCATATCGATTGCGATGATCTGCATCTTACTCATCGCGTTCCGCAGAGGCTTTTGGCCGGCGTTAAGCGTCGGATTAATCATGGGCGTATTCGACTTGATGAATGGCCCGTTTATGATCGCCGCTAGCCCTGACCGGGTCTTCTTTCAAGTTTTTCTAGACTATGTCGCCGCTTATCCTTTGGTCTCATTAGCGGCTTTGATGAAAAAGCCTTTTGATAAGGCTAAGGCCAATGGCAAAGGGGCATTGTTCCTTGCCTTAGGGGCGATCATCGGCGGCATGGCGAAGCTTCTTTCCCATTATCTTGCCGGCGTGCTGTTCTGGGCGGATCCGAGCGGGTTTGCCTGGGAGTTAAGCTCGATGAATCCCTATCTTTATTGCTTCCTTTATAACTTTGCCTATACCGGTCCAAGCATCGTCATCAGCGGTGTTCTCATCATTTTGGTTTTCAAGAGAGCGCCCCATCTATTCACGGTCCGCAAAGCGGCTGCCCTCAACGAAGAAGTGGAAGTACGCCGCGACAATCGCACGCTCACCCTTTCCATCATCACCGGCGTTGCTGCCTTCGCGCTTACGCTGACTTACCTAATCCGTTACATCCTTTCCTATGTCCGCGAAGATTATGGGGAAGATGGCTCCCAGATTTCCTTTGATCGCGTCTCTTTGCTGTTGTTCATCGTTGGCGCTGTTGCCATCATTTTCTCCGCAATAAGCTATCAAAATGCAAGAAATCGTTATGATTACAAGGTGTTCCCCCTCGGCCTTATGGGATGTGGCATTATCTCCATGTTGGCTGGGCTTTCTCAACTTCTGCGTGCCTATATCAAAGGCAAGGACCCGACATTATTCTGGGTTTGGATCGGTGTCTCCCTTGTTATTGCCGCCGGCGCTTTAGCGTATTTCTTCTATCTGAAAAACAAGCAGCCAAAGGCTAGTAAAGAAATCTCAGAACAGCCGCAATAATGATTTGAAGATAAGTAAGCATCGTGAATGGGGCTGTTAAGAAATACAGGTCTTAACAACCCCATTTTCTATAACGGCAATCGCACCCCTTAGCTTTTTTCTTTCAAAGAAAAAGAATGGTTTTTTATCACCGTCCGTTATAATAATGCGGCTCGAAGGAGTGACTTATGAATACTGAAGAAGAAAAGAATATCCAACCCGCCGACGAAGAGAATGCCGTCGATGCGGTTGTCGAAGAACCAAACGATGACGGTTTCACGGATGAAATAATCAAACCTGCTCCCGTCACGGAGAACGAAGAAAACCCTTCTGAAGAGGCCAAGCCTGCTGAAGAAGTACTTCCCGAAGACGCGGAAGTGGTGGAAGAACCCGAGGTGGAAATACCCGAAACCAATTACGAATCAGAAATCTATGATCCCCGTTTTGATGCCATTGAAAACGCCCGCAAGCAATGGAACGGCAGCTACCGCAAAGCCTCCCGCATTCGCTTCGTGGTCAATACGGTTGTATTAGTTGCCATTTTGGCTGGCTGGCTGGTCCCGACATTGACGATGAAAGACGCGGGCATGGTTCCGCTTTATATCGGCTTAGCCTGTGCCGGCGTGGGCATCGCGATTTTGTTGATCTATGGCCATTTCAACAACAAGAAAAACAAAGAACAAATCGCCAATTACTTCAACGCCTACTTCACCAATATTAATTCCTATACTCTCGAAGATTTTGGCGTTAAGGATATCCAAGGCGATGTGAATTCCAAAATCACCAAAGAAGAATTCCTCGAATCGGGTGTCTTTGATAAAATCGCCGCCATTGGCAGCCGCGATAATATCGTCTTCAACTATAAAGGCATGGACTGTGCGATGGCCGAAGCTGCCGCCCAGGTCGACGCGGGCAAATCTCTCGCGACCGTCTTCGTCGGCAAATACCTTCGCACCCACAACGAAGTCGAAGTCTCGGATGAAGGCTTGGTGATTTATTTCTCGGGCAATGACCGCGCCTTGCCTCCAGCCAAACTCAAAGAGCTTCACATCACCGAGACCAATTCCCGTTATAAAGTCTATGGCAAATCTACGGACAAGAAGGTCCTTACCAAGAAAGTCCGTGAGGCGCTGGCCCGTATCCGCACCAATTCCTTGCTTGTCGATATCACCATCGTCATCAAATCCGGACGCACCTACTGGTATCTTGGCTATGAAGATGACCTGATGGTCTTGCCGAACGATAAACATTTCGATTCTCGCTATGTCCGCGAATATAAAGACCAATTGGAACTTGTCCTTGAGGCCTCCTTACTGCTGAACGGACATCTCCACGATTAAACCAATATCGACTGCAAAAACCACTTAAAATTGAAAACCACATCGTCTTGAAACTTGGGGCGATGTGGTTTTTCTTTGGCTTATTTGGCTTGGTGTTTGACTTCGTCACCAGTGGGGTTAATGACCGAGTAACCAACGTTGGTCAAGTGGTCTGCAACACGTTCAAGCTCGCTGAGAAAGGTGCTATGGAAGGGCGATAATTCGACGCGGCATTGGTTGGCTTTGATGCGCGAGAAGTGGGCGTCCGCTAACTTGTCATTGAGGCGATCGGACTCTTCTTCTAGACGATGGAGTTCGTTTAAATCTTTGCGGTTGCGGTTCATGAAGGTCCGCTCGGCGACATCAAACATTTCGTTGAGCAGTTTTTCCATCTCCGCGAATTCTTCCTTAGCTTGGTCGGAGAACATCAAATCTTCTTCTTTGAGTTTCCTCGCGGTCTCTAAAAAGTTGTAGGCGTGGTCGCCGATACGCTCAATATCGTTGATAACGTGGTAGTAACCGCCGATCTTCTCTTCGTCATGAATGCCAGCATTAGGCGAAAGGCGGATGAGGTATTCGCTTAAAGCAATGTTAATGTAGTCGATGGTTTCCTCGCGGTCTTCAAGCTCTTTGGCTCTCGTGAGGTCCTGATTCATCACGAAATTAAACCCGAGGAAGAAGTTGGTTCGGGCTAAGTCGAGCATCTCTTTGATTTCTTTTTTGACCTGGATGATGGCGAGGGCGGGGGTGTTCAATAAGTTGTCGTCGATATGGTGAAGGGCTTGGCGCTTTCTCTCTGCGTCTTTGTCACGGAAGAGTTTGACGGATAGCTTCTCTACCAGACCTGCTAGAGGGAGGAAGGCCAACATAAATATGGCGTTATAAATGACGGTAAAGATGGCGAGAATCATACCGACATCTTCTTCGGGAAATGTGACGAGCCATTTGAACAAAGGATCCGATACTGCCCATACGATCAACGTGCCGATTAACGCGCCGATACAACGGATAATAAAAACAGAATACGTGACCCTTTTGCCGAGGATATTGCTCTTTAATGCGGCTAAGATGGTGGGCATTAACGCGCCGATGGTGGCACCTATAACGAGGAAGAAACCCGAGCGGAGGAAGTCAGGATTCGCCGCGACCATGACGATGACAATACCATTGGTGGCAGAACTGGATTGGGTGATGGCGGTGAGAACGGCGCCCACGAGCATCAACAAGATGGGGAAGTCGATGGCGCTAAGCATTTGAACGAGGAAGTCTTGAACGTGTTGATTGGTAAAAGCGCCTTTCATGGCCTCAAGACCGAAGAAGAGAATACCAAAGCCAACAAAGATTTCACCGATGGACTTGATGGTTGGAGATTTAAAAAAGCCAAGGACAAACCCGAGAAAGGCGGTAGCCATCAAAAACATCGAGAAGGAGAAGCTTGATAAAGAGACGAGCAATCCGGTGACAGTCGTTCCAAGGAACGCGCCGAGCATAATCGAATAGCCTTGGGCAAAGGTCAAGGCGCCGGTGGCCAAGAAGCCAACGACCATGACGGTGGTGGCGCCACTGCTTTGGATGATGGCGGTTGTGCCCGCGCCGATGCCCGCCGCGGCCAAACGATTGTCCTTGATCCGTTTGAACAGTCTGCGGATGGACCTTCCGGCGCTGGCCTTGAGCCCCGTTGACATCAAATTCATGCCCGTGACGAAGACGACAAGTCCGACGAGCAGGTTAATAATTACTTGTGCGATTTCCATAGTCGATAGAATTTTATTTACTTTGTGGGGTCTTCACCAACTACTTTTTTCATTTGCACGTGGAATTGGCGAAGCGCTTGGGGGCATTGATCCCAAAAAGTACGCAATTGAGCGTGATTTCACGCGAGAATAAGAACCTCTTATTTCGGCGTTTTTTGCGCAACAAATGCGTTTCCTTCATTGATTCGTGCCCGCGCGCAGTGTAATATGCAGGAGCGAGTGCGTCATAACTCGGCGAAAAGAGGTTTCCGAAGATGAATGAGAAAATAACGATTTCCTTATGCGTAGGCTCCGCCTGCCATTTAAAGGGCAGCCGCGAAGTCATTGAAGCAATTCAAGAGGAGGTTGCCAATCGTGGATTAGATGACCAAATTGAGTTGAAGGCTGCTTTTTGTTTAAATCATTGCGGCCGTGATAAAGATGGCATTACCGTCAAAGTCAACGAAGATATTTTTGATGGCATCAATTTAGGAAACATCGCCGCCTTGTTCGAAGAAAAGGTTTTGCCGTTGTTAAAGTAAGGAACGATGTATGAGAAGCCTTGCTTTAACTAGCCGCGAAAACGATTGCCGTTCCTGCTACAAGTGCATCCGCTCTTGCCCGACGAAATCGATTTCCTTCCAAGATGGCCAAGCCTCCATCATCCCTAATGAGTGCGTTCTTTGCGGACGTTGCTATTTAGCCTGCCCACAGCAATGCAAACAAATCCGCGACGATCGCGACCTTGCGCGTTCGTTGATTGCTAAGGGAAACTGCATCGCCTCTTTGGCCCCGAGTTTTCTTGCCTCTTACCCTGGCACTTCCTTTGACACGATGAAAGAAGCCTTGCTGAAATTAGGCTTCCAAGATGTGGAAGAGACCGCTATTGGCGCCACGATTGTGAAAAAGGAGTATGACCGTCTTGTCAATTCGAACACGCAGGACGTCATTATTTCCACGTGCTGCCACTCGGTGAATCTTTTGGTCGAAAAACATTATCCTAAGGCCGAACCTTACCTTGCCCATATTCTTTCGCCGATGCAGGCGCATGCCAAAGATTTGAAGTCCCGTTATCCAGGGTGCAGTGTCATTTTCTTAGGGCCCTGTATCGCCAAGAAGAATGAACTTGACCGTTATGAAGAATACGATGACTGTGTCTTGACCTATCTTGAGGTGGATCAGCTTTTAGCGGAGAAGGGCATCGAAATCGCCCAAGAAAGCGATCCCAAGAAAGTTGAGCAAAGCTTAGCCCGTCTATTCCCTATCGAAGGTGGTATCTTGGCGACGATGGTCAAGGACAATCCCGACTATGAATATATCGCTGTCTCGGGCATGGAAAATTGCTTGACGACGTTGAAGGACGTTATCGATGGCAAAGTTCATCACGCGTTTATTGAGATGTCTGCCTGTGCGGGGAGTTGCATCAATGGGCCAGCCATCCGTCCGGAAGCGCGCAGTTTTGCTTCCGCCATTATTGATGTCAAACGTTCCGCCGGAAAGAAAGATTTTAATGTCCAAGATTACGCCGAGAATGCGTTGGCAAAAGCTTTCCATAACCAATCCTTCTATCGTGCTGAACCTAGCGAAGAAGAAATCATTAATGTCCTCCGCAAAATCGGAAAAACATCCAAGAAAGACGAACTAAATTGCGCTTCTTGCGGTTATTCGACATGCCGCGAGAAAGCCATTGCCGTCATCCAAGGCAAGGCCAGTTTGGAAATGTGTCTGCCATATTTAATGGAGAAGGAGCGCAGCTTTGCCTCCAGTGTCGTCGAAGGTTCGAAAAATGGTCTCGCCGTCGTTAATGAGACCTTCCTCTTCACCCTGGTTAACCCTGCGTTGTCGCGCATGATGGGCAAGTCTCAAACCGAACTGCTCTCCTCGGCAGTGTTTGAATATTTTGACCTTGGCATCTTCGCGGATGCTTTCGGTGGCGCCAATGTGCCGCCGACGCGTCTTCAGATGGCCGGTACCGAGAAGGTATTTGAGATCTCGTTGTCCTTCCAACAGCGTTATCACATCGTCATCGCCGTCTTCCGCGACGTCACGTTAGAAGAAAAGAACAAACGGCTCAAAGCCGAACGCATTCAAAAGACGGCCGAGATTACCTCGGAAGTTATCAGCAAAAATATGCGTGCCGTCCAAGAGATCGCTCAGCTGCTCGGCGAAGCTACCGCCGAAACCAAAATCGCCTTAACCAATCTGGAGAAAACCCTACAGGAGGGCGATGGCGATGAATGATGGGACCAAAATCGAATATGGCTACCTTTCCATCAACCATAAAGGCGAAGAGCTTTGCGGCGATCATGTCCAAGTCGCAAAAGGGGATGATGGCAGCCTGACCCTCGTCTTGGCCGACGGTATCGGCTCGGGCGTCGTGGCCTCCATTTTATCCACACTAACTTCAGCGATGCTGGCTCGTATGGTCCAAGGCGGCATCCCTCTAGAAGACTGCGTCAGTTCCTTGGTGGAGACGTTACCGTTAGCAAGAGACCGCGGAAACGTGGCGTATTGCACGTTCACGATTGTCAAAATTGACCGCGACTATCACACCACCATCTATAATTTCGATAACCCAGAGCCCGTCTTCCTCCGCGATGGAAAACTATTGGAACTGCCTTATCAAGAATTGGAGATTGGGGGCAAAAAGATCAACAAAACCGTCACTTATTTGGAAACGAACGACCAAATTTCAATGTTCTCCGATGGCGCGGTTTACGCCGGAGTTGGGGAGGTCTTGAACTTTGGCTGGACCCGAGAATCCATCGCTGCATACCTTCAGGCCATGTACAACACTTGGACTTCGGCGAAATCGACGTCGACCATCCTGATCGATCATTGCGATAACCTCTATAATCATCGTCCCGGCGATGATACGACATGCCTTACGGTCCGCCGCAGGGAACGGGCGAAAGCCAATTTGCTCGTGGGTCCGCCAACCAAGAAAGAAGACGATGAAGCCATGCTGCGTTCCTTCTTTGACTTGCCGGGAACCCATATCGTCTCCGGCGGTACGACGTGTTCTCTTGCGGCGCGTTACCTTCATACGGATGTCCGCGGATCACTGACCTTCATCGATCCGGAGGTTCCACCGATTTCCGAAATCAAAGGCGTCGACATTGCCACGGAAGGCATCATTACGTTGAATAAAGTCCTGACTTTGGCCAAAGATTACCAAGATAAAAACGGGGAATACTTCAATTGGTGCTACCGTGAAGATGGCGCTTCCTTAATTGCCAAATGCCTCTTCGAAGAGGCGACCGATATCACGTTCTATGTCGGATGTGCGGTCAACCCTGCCCACCAAGCCGAGGAATTCAACTTTGGCTTCAAAATGAAAATGCAGATCATCGACAACCTCGCGAGCGAGCTTCGTAAGATGGGGAAAAATGTCACTGTAAACTATTTCTAGGAGATTAACAATGATTCAAAACAAATTCGACACCATCGTCCAGCAGCTTAAATCCCGTGTTCTTTGCGAAGTGGCGAAGGATTATTGGGATGGCACCTTGGAAGAGAAGCGTCACTATATCCCCAAAATGATTTCGCCTGGTCCGAAATCGACGATGCGTTGCTGCATTTATAAAGAGCGGGCCATCGTCGAAGACCGCGTTCATCTTGCCCTCGGCGGAGATAAGAACAATCCTAATCTCCTCGAAGTTATCGAGGCCGCTTGCGACCAATGCCCCCTCGGCGGCATCACCGTCACCGGACTTTGCCGCGGCTGCTTGGCGCACCGTTGCGAGCAGGCTTGCCGCGTCGGCGCGATTTCTTTCGGCCCCGATTTACGCTGCATTATCGATAAAAATAAGTGCGTCAACTGTGGCATGTGCATGAAGGCGTGCCAATTCGGCGCCATCATCAATGAACGCCGTCCTTGCGAAGCGGCTTGCAAAATCAACGCCATCCACGCGAGGGAAGATGGCATCACCGAAATTGATGAATCCAAATGCGTCCGCTGCGGCCAATGCTCGTATTCTTGTCCCTTCGGCGCCATCATGGATAAATCCTTTATCACTAAGTGCATTGATATTATCAAAGGCAGCGAAAACAACACCAAATACAAAACCTATATGATCGTGGCCCCCTCAATCACGAGCCAGTTCCATTATGCCAAATTAGGCCAAGTTATCTCGGGCATCCGTATGCTTGGCTTCAGTGATGTCGTGGAAGCCGCTTTAGGTGCTGACCTTGTCGCCTATAACGAAGCGGGGGACCTTGCGGAAGAAGGATCCTGCACGTCAAGCTGCTGCCCGGCTTTCGTCGAATATGTCAATAAAGCGTTCCCGACCTTAAAGGACAAAGTCTCCAATAACCTTTCCCCGATGGCGGCCATCGCACGTTATATCAAGAGCATTGACCCCACTGGCAAGACGGTTTTCGTCGGTCCTTGCATCGCGAAGAAAATGGAGATGTTCCGCGAGGATAGCGCTCCCTTTGTCGATTGCGTCATTACCTTCGAAGAGCTTGAGGCCCTTATTGACTCCCGCGGCATTGATTTGACTGCGCTTGAGGAAAAGCCATTGGATAACGCTTCTTACTTCGGCCGTATCTTTGCCCGCTCCGGCGGTTTGTCTGACGCGGTGGAACAGGCGTTAAAAGAGCGTGGCAGTGATTTCAAAGTGCAGCCGGTCAAAGCCAGTGGCCTCGATCAGTGTCGCCTCGCCTTGAATCAGATGAAAAACGGCAAATTGCCGGGGAATTTCATCGAAGGCATGGCTTGCCCTGGCGGCTGCATCGGCGGCCCCGCTTGCCTTACTCATGAGCTTCGTGACGCCTCCATGGTCGATAAATATGGCCACGATGCCAAAGAGAAGACCATTAAAGGCGCGGTGGAATCCATCATGGCTGACCCGAAGATTGCCAGCAATGCTGATTTGAAGTCCAAATAATAACACTGGAACAAAACATGCCGCCTCGCCAATGAAAGTGGTGGGGTGGCTTTTCTTTATGGGCACAACGCTATTTTGAATAATTTATGGGAAAAAAGAGCAATGAAGGGCGAAAATTACGCAGTTGAGCCTATTTTAGTTCGCATCATGCGCGATTCGCGTATAATAGGCGCGAGGGAAGCTTTGCTTCTATTGCCCTATGTACGATAACAATATGCCCTTCCGACGCTGGAAAAAGGTCCAGGCCTATAAACACGATGGCGCTTTGCACCGTCAATGGTCGCCTGCTTTTTTGGTGGAAGAAACGGACGAGTGTTGGGTTCTTGCTTCCAAAGCGTCGATGGTCACCGAGGCCGATGGCCGTAAGTGGATGACCAAAGAACGGGCCATTTTCATCCTGTTCAAAAAACGTTGGATGAACGTCATCGCGATGTTCAAGGAAGACCGCGGTATTTGCTATTACGTTAACATTGCCTCACCGACGATCAACGACCAAGGATACCTTCGTTATATTGATTACGATTTGGATGTGAAGGTTTATCCTGATGGCGCGGAAAAGACGCTTGATGAGCGTGAGTACGACCGCCATATCACCCAATACGGCTATCCTAAGGATCTGTCCGATGCGATTGAAAAATCGATGGATCAGGTGAAGCAAATGATCGAAGCAAAAGAATATCCTTTCGATGACAAACTTATTGAAAACTATTATCACCGGTTCCTGGAGATGACAAAACCGGTTACTCCACGCATATGAAAAAGACGATTATTACTCATAGCAAAGAAGAAACTCAGAAACTAGGACATTTGATTGCCCGCCACCTAAATAGGGGTGATGTTGTTTTACTTACCGGCGATTTGGGCGCTGGCAAGACAACCTTAACCTCTGGAGTCGGCGAAGGGCTCGGAGTGAACGAAAAGGTTCTATCCCCGACGTTTAATATCCTCAAATGCTATTTTCATGGAAGGATTCCATTCTACCATATCGACGCTTATCGCTTAGAAGGTCAGAACATCGAACTCGGTCTGGATGAAGTGATTGAAGGAGACGGGGCTTGTTTTATCGAATGGCCTCAATTCATCGAACCTTTGATTCCTGACGAACATTTGGAAATCAGTATCCGTAACTTGGGCGAGAATGAACGCGAGCTCACCTTCACCTCCGAGGACGGCTTTGATTGGGTCCTTCAGTTGGACAAGGAGGCAGAATAATGCTTTGGCTTGGCATCGATACTTCGGATAAAAACCTTTTCGTATGCCTTTATCGGGATAATGAGTGTTTGGCGCTTACCTGCTATGAAGCGTGGCAACGCCAATCTGAATATCTGGTTGAGGATGTTGAGAAAGTATTCGCTTCAGCGAAGGTAAAAAAGACGGACCTACAAGCGGTCATCGCCGCTAAAGGACCTGGTTCATATACCGGTGTTCGCATCGGCCTAACCGTGGCAAAAACATTGAGTTTTGCATTGAAATTGCCGCTTTTCTTGGTTTCTAGCCTCGAAATTCTACAGCAATATCCAAAGCCTTCTATCTGCTTGAGCAATGCGCGCAGCAAACGTTCTTATTTCGGCGTTTATGAGGGTGGCAAAGTCTTGGTTGAAGACTGCATTAAGACCAACGATGAGGTCCGTGCCTATATCGCGGAGCATCCGGAATATGTTCTTTGCGGCGACATCGCTTATCTTGGCTACGATAGTTCGGCGTATTTGCCTGCGGAGAATTTCTACCGTTGTTTGGATGACGCTCATCGCTGCAACGAGCCTTTGTCTGCCAGCCCCGTCTATTTGAAGGACGATTATGGCACAACCAATATGAAAACCATTGTCCGCAAGAGCATCCCTAGCGATATTTCTCGCATTTTGGAGATTGAGGAAGCCTGTTTTGTCCCTCCCTATGATGAAAAGACCTTGCTTTATGAACTAACGGGAAATCCCTTTTCCCATGTTTACAGCGCCCTGGTAGATGGCGAGGTCGTCGGTTATATCGATTTCATGATCACCTTCAATTCGGCGACGATTAATCGCATTGCAGTCAAGGAGGAGTTCCGTCGCAAGGGCGTCGGCAATTTGCTTCTTGGTCAGGTGATTAAGGATTGCGAAGCGGAGAAAGACGAGGAGGTCGAATACCTTACTCTTGAAGTTCGCGCATCTAACGAGAAAGCCATCCGCTTCTACAAAAAGCACAAATTCCAAGATGTGACGGTGAAGAAAGGCTATTACGATGATGGCGAGGACGCCATCTATATGACGAGGTGTTTGATCCATGGCTAAAATTCTTGCGATTGAATCCAGCTGCGATGAAACAGCGGTCGCCATCACCGATGATGGCAAACTTTTAGCTAATGTCGTGGCTACCCAAATCGCGGTCCATGAAAAGTTTGGCGGCGTCATGCCGGAGATTGCCTCGCGTTTGCATTTGGAAAACATCACGGTTTGCCTGCAACAAGCTCTTGATGAATCCAAAATCCGTTTGGAGGACCTTGATGCCATCGCCGTGACCCGCGGCCCTGGCTTAATCGGATGCCTGCATGTTGGCCTTCAGGCCGCAAAGACTTTGGCGATGGTGTACGATAAACCCTTGATTCCGGTTCACCATTTAGCTGGCCATATTTATGCGAACGAATACATTGGGACGCTGAAATTCCCCTTGTTGTGTGTCGTCGTCAGCGGCGGTAATACCGAACTTGTTTACATGAAGGGCCATATGGACTTTGAAATCATCGGTCAGACCAAGGATGATGCCGTCGGCGAATGCTTTGATAAAGTGGCGCGCGTCTTAGGTCTTCCCTATCCAGGCGGTCTGCCTATCGACCAGCATGCGAAATTGGGGAAGCATACCTATAATTTGCCTCATCCAAATGCCGGCGATGGGAAATATGATTTCTCTTATTCTGGCTTGAAGACCGCCGTCATCAACCTGGCCAATTCATTAAAGATGAAAGGTGAGGCCATCAACGTGGATGACATGGCGCGCTCTTTCCAAGATGTCGCTATTGGCATGGTCGTCGATAATGCGATGAAAGCAGCCAAGGATTACCATGTGGTCCAAATCGTGCTGGCTGGTGGTGTATCAGCCAATTCCTATTTACGCGAGCAGATGAAACGGCGTGTTGAGGGAACGGGCATCGATTTGGTCGTTCCTCCATTATGGTGCACGACGGATAACGCGGCGATGATCGCGAAAGTCGCGGAGCATCTCTACGAGCGTAAGTATTTTGCTCCGTTATCTCTCGGCGTGGATCCGAACTGGAAAATTGACGAGCAGTTAACTTTGCTAAAATAATCCCTTTTTGCGGTGAGTTTTCTAATTTTTTATCGTTTAAACTAGGAATCGCGGCCATTTTGAAATGGAATGTGGTTCCTTTTTTAAAAAGGAATCGTATACTTTTAGGTATGCAACCAATAGCTACAAAAGTCATCGACATTTATGCCGCCCATTCCAAGGGCGAAGACCTTGCCAAACTTGGCGAGGTGTTTATCGAAGGTTGGGTCCGTACCAACCGCGATTCCGGGTCCATCGGCTTCATCGCCTTAAACGACGGGACCTGTTTTAAAAACATCCAGGTCGTTTATAACTCGAATATCGACAACCACGACAAGATCAGCCATTTGCTGACCGGCGCCGCAATCGGCGTGAAAGGCACGCTCGTGGCCACGCCGGAAATGAAACAACCGTTTGAACTTCACGCGGTTGAAATCGTTGTCTTGGGCGATGTCGACGCGGACTACCCCTTGCAGAAGAAGCGCCATTCTTTTGAGTATCTTCGCGATATGGCTTATCTGCGTCCAAGGACGAACACTTTTGCCGCGCTT
The DNA here is from genome assembly GCA_017626815.1 of Bacilli bacterium. GTDB lineage: Bacteria > Bacillota_I > Bacilli_A > RFN20 > CAG-826 > Alloenteromonas. Next base: position 17,982 of record JAGAHY010000107.1, read on the forward strand.
TATCGCGTCCGTTCCGTCCTTGCGCTTGGCGTCCATGAGTTCTTCCAAGGCAAAGGCTTCGTTTATGTTCATACGCCTGAAATCACCGCTAACGATGCAGAAGGCGCTGGACAGACCTTCACGATTACGACTCTCGACGACGAGGGCAAACCTTCCGAAACCGATTTCTATGGCAAGAAGGCTTCCTTGACCGTATCTGGTCAGCTTCATGTCGAGCCTTTTGCCCTTGCCTTCCGTGATGTTTATACTTTTGGTCCGACGTTCCGTGCCGAAAAGAGCAACACCACCCGTCATGCGTCAGAGTTCTGGATGATCGAACCTGAAATTGCTTTCGCCGACCTTGAAGATGACATGAACCTTATGGAGGAAACCATTAAGTTCTGCATTTCCTATGTTTTGGAGCGCTGCCCCGATGAAATGGACTTCTTTGAAGCGATGATCGCTCCAGGCACCAAGGCTAAACTGGCTGAGGTTTTGAGCAAGCCGTTCCGCCGCATGGAATATACCGAAGGCATCGAACTGTTGAAGAAAGCCGTGGCGAATGGCCATAAGTTCGAAAACAAGAAGATTGAGTGGGGCATGGACTTACAGTCTGAGCATGAACGTTATCTTACCGAAGAAATCGCGAAAGGCCCTCTCTTCTTGATCAATTATCCCAAGGACATCAAGGCTTTCTATATGAAAGAAAACCCCGATGGCAAAACAGTTGCCGCGTGTGACTTGCTCGTTCCTGGCGAAGGTGAAATCATCGGTGGTTCGCAGCGTGAAGATAACTATGATGTCCTTCGCGCCAAGATGCAGAAGCAAGGCAACGAAGAAGGATTGCAGTGGTATCTCAACTTACGTAAGTGGGGCGGCTGCGTGCATTCCGGATTCGGCATTGGTTTCGACCGCTTACTTATGTATCTCACTGGCGTCGCTAACATCCGTGATACCGAACCCTATCCGAGAACTTCCGGTAACTTGAAGTATTGATTATGAACGACGATTTCCCCATCGAAAACCAGCCGTACTTTGATCCTAATTCCTTCGGAGACCCCATGGGTAATCCGGACAGAAATCAGGAAGAAGAGGAACGCAAACAGCTCTCTTACAAGAGAATGAGCATTTTGCTTCTATCCATTTGCGTCATTCTGGCTGTTTTCATCGCATGGGAGATCATCGACATCATTATTGCTGTTGGAGGTGCCCGATAATGGAAAACGAAACGCTCGCGATACAGTATCGTAACGCTCCTCTTAAGGTCCGCGTTGGTCGTGTCATGATGATTATCGGCTGCGTGGTGATGTTTCTTGCGGCCGTCGCGAATTTGGTGAACTTTATCGTGGGCTTAATCGACCCGAGTTTACTAGGTGCGCAGGCTTGGAACATCGGTGATCCCTCAGCGTCCTTTGCCTTCTGGGTCAGCCCATTCTTGGTGATTTTCTTTGTCGTTTCTGGCATCGGCGGTATCAGCTTTGTCACGGACAAAGGCCCCTTTAAACGTTATGCCTCTTTGGCGGCTGTCGTGTTCCTCGTGGTCATTTTGATCGACACGTTTATTGCCATCCGCCATCTTGGGCATGGCATTGGCGATCCTGACGTCTCAAAGGCATCCGCATGGATCAATTTTGCTTTGGGCATGCTAGATGTTCAGCTTTCCGGTGGCATCTATTTCATTGGCTGGTTCTTAGCCAAGGATTATGTAGGGGATTAACCAATGAAAAAACAAACGCGTTTTGCATTGCTTTTTGTATCGTTTGCTTTGTTGCTTGGGGGCTGTTCTTCCGGTAACAAGGGCAGCAAGTGCGGCGGTGAAACTTGCCGCGTCGGCGATAAAAATACCGCCTTACCTGCGAATGCGGAGGCGGTTGAAGAGATTCCTCTTTTATCCTGGAACAAATAACTTAAGAATCCAACGAAGATTGATTAGCCTTGTATCCTTCAAGGCTTTTTTCAAATACTTCTTGGGAACGGCGAAGGATGCGGACGTGTCTGGAGATATAGGCTTGGCAGACATAGGCGTACCAGCCGATGGCCAATACCCAGAAGGCACATTCTAAATAGTAAGGTATATGGGCTAATTCGAATCGAGGATAGCCTTCTACAAGCTCGGGCCAGCGCGCGAGTAATTGGATGCCAAAGACGCGGACCCAAAGAGGATCATCGGCAGGGTAGAGGCTATTGTCTAGTTTGAAACGGAAGAAGAGTTCACCGGTGGTTTCCCAAGGGTTAACCGACCATTCGCCGATGGCTAGACAATGAATGATCCAAATCACGATGCCAATCAAAGCGACCAAGAATGGCTTCATGCTTGCGCGGAAGAGTGTCCTGTTGTTCTTTCTGATACCAAACTTCCGGAATTTTTTCGGGGAGTCCACCACGTGAGTGACGGTCACATCATGCATCATGGTATCGGCGTGTTTGGCCTGGTGCTTCATAGTACCGTGGACAGCCATCCCAAATAAGCCGATGAGCAATAAGAGCAAAACTAAAAGAATAAGCAGTATGATTAACGCCTTGCGGTCTGTTTCCGATAAGTTGATCGAAGCAAGGATTCTCATGATTTACGCTCCTCGTCGATATCGATTTCTATCGTGTCTGTGCGGTTATGCATGTAGTCAGTTTCTTCGAAAGTGGGGATCTTGGGCATAGGATGTTGCGTATTTTGTGATCCTTGAGGGTAGCCTTGAGGGTTTTGTGGGTAACCCTGCGGATTTTGAGGATAGCCTTCGGAATTTGGATAATATCCTTGCGGGTTTTGCGGATAGCCTTGTTGGGGATACGGGGGATGCGCGGGGATTCCTTGCAAATTGCCCGGCGCTTGAAGATTGGGCTGTTGGTACCCAGGATTAGGCGGGACGGCATTGGGGTTAGCATAGAAATTCTGTTGAACGTAGACGGGCTGTGATGGCGCTTGTTGAGGCTGCTGGACGCCAAGATTGCCGTTTTGTCGGTCGATGGCTCGTTGTAAGATCTCATAAGCCTTCTGATCTTCGGGATAGACGGGAAATAGCTTCTTGCCACGGAAGAAATTAATCAGCATGACGAAGAACTCAATGACGAAATTCAGCGCGCCGAAAATGCCGACGATGGCGACGCCAACGAGGATGAACGGGAACAGGATTGCCCAGAGGATTCCAAGACCAAATTTCTTCAGCGCGTTCATGGTGTTAATTCTAGTGTGGGGAAAGAGTTTCTACAACTCTTTGGGTTGCCCAGACGATGCATTTTTCTTTAACAAGAGCCCATTAAGGGCTCCAGTTAGAGAGACAAGCACGCCTGGAACGGCAAAAAGAATCAAGCCCGAATATGGTGGCATCTTAGCAAATAAAGCGGCGAAGGAAAAAATGCCTCCTAAAATGGAAATGAAGAGAAAAACGCCGCAGATTGGTAATATTTTTGGGAAAAAGTAGCGGGATAAACAAACAAACCAAAAAAGTCCAAAACCAAGAAATAGATACCCAAATTCAATGTTGATAAAAGCTAGTCCAATGGAAAGGCCAAACGGGATAAGGGCAGTGGCCCCTTCAAGAAGCGGATGGGCGGTCCCCTCTTCTTCCTGAATGCCGAGCTTGCTAAATTGTATGGACAGGAACAAATGCATGATTCCTACCTGGGCCAAACTATAGGCCCATCCGAACAAAGGGAAGATTTTGCGTCCAATTTCATCGTTTGGCCTACCAATCATGGTGAGCAATACGTTGGCCATGTCTAAGCCGCCTAAGAACCA
>JAGAHY010000108.1 GCA_017626815.1 Bacilli bacterium
CGTAGAGGCAGTCGAAAATAGATATTTGTCCGATTTTTAATAACTTTTTCCGGAGTAAAGGGGCCAAAATCACAGCCATGTCGCCGAAACCGGTCCAAATCGGCTAAATTGTATAGTTAAAAACGTTGGAAACCTTTAATTCAACTAAAGGAAGCAAGTCCTTTTCAATACGCGGGGAGCCATAGACAAGCAAAACGTTATGGAAACCATAGGATGCGACGATGTCGCCGATTTGGTTTTCTTTGCCTTTGCCAAAGTAGAGTTTCGTCGGAGAGTAAAACTCAAAATCAATCATTTTCCTTCATCCTTCTTACAAATTGCGATAAGCGCGGGCAATACCGTTTCCACGAGGCCCGCGAAAAACTTATTCATACGGCTGACGCAGCGTTCCGGGGTAAGCTTTGGGTCTTTGAAACAATACCCGAATTCGTCTGCGACAATATGGGCAAAGCGCCTTGCCACGGTGCGGTTCCCTTCCTTCTTTAAGCCGATCGAATTTTCAGAAATCGACCATAAAGAGAAGAGTTTTGCATTGATTTTTCCAAAAATGAAATCATCCGTAAGGTCGCGGGCCGCAGAGTTATAGGTGGAACGTAAGAACGAGAAATTCTCTTTCACATATCCTAAGAACGCTTGGAGCACGCCGCGGACATCCTTAGCCTTTTCCATGGCGGCTAAATCTTCGTTTAACAAGATGGCCGCGATAAGGTCATAGATATCTTGGTAGTGATAATAGAAAGTTTGGCGATGGCATCCGATTTTCGCGCAGAGGGCAGTAACATTGATTTCCTCTAAGGGCATGGCTTTCATCATGTCCTTCAGCGCATATTTGAATTTGGCTTCGGTAATCATAACTGTTTCCTCTTTTGGGATAGATGATAGGCGATTTGGGCTCCAAGTTCGGCATTATGGCAAACAAGGGCAATGTTGGATTCGAGGGATTTGCCTCCTGTCAACTCGACGATACGTTTGAGCAGGAAGGGGGTCGCGTCTTTGCCTTTGATGCCCTGCTCCTCGCATTCGCGGACCGCTTGGTCGACGATGGAATCGATGTATTCATGAGGGAGCGCCATCTCTTCAGGGATGGGATTAGAAATCAACACGCCGCCTTTGAGGCCGAGTTTCTTCTTCGCGTTAAGGATCTCCGCGCACTCTTCCGCGGAATCAAAGGCGTAATCCACGGGCCCATCCGTGGCAAGGCTATAGAAATTGGCGAATTTCTTGGCTTTGTACGAAAGGACGGTGACACCTTCGGTTTCGAGGTATTCCAAAGTCTTAGGAATATCTAGAATCGCCTTGGCGCCAGAGCAGACGACGGCTACGTCGACTTCGCCTAGTTCTTTTAAGTCACGGGAGATATCAAAGGTCTTTTCCGCGCCGCGATGGACGCCGCCTATCCCGCCGGTGACGAAGACATCGATGCCCACCATCTTGGCCACGAGCATAGTGGCGGAAACCGTGGTCGCGCCATAGAGCTTCTTGGCGACGACAATGGGAAGATCGCGCTTGCTGACTTTGGCGATACCTTTCTTTTTACCGAAATCTTCAATTTCCTCAGGGCTCATACCGACGACGATTTCGCCGTTGATGATGCCAATCGTCGCGGGGATTGCGCCGTTTTTACGGACGGTCTCTTCCACTTTTAACGCCGTTTCTACATTCTTCGGATAAGGCATGCCATGGCTGATAATCGTGGATTCTAAGGCCACGACGGGCTGGCCCAAGGCTAGGGCTTCTTGAACTTGTTTGGCGACTTTCATGAGTGTTTTTTCCTCCATTTAGGATATTTGTTGATGATGAATACAAGCAGGTAATAGACGAATATGGCAATGGAGGCAGCCGAGAGCAGCATGATGGGATAACTCCAGTTATAGCCGCCCCACATGAAGCGAAGCAAGACGCCTTCTCCCGGCGGGACACGGACGAAGAAGTCAATCACAAAGACGATGATTCCAAGCCCTAACGAAGTCCCAAAGACCACCGCGCGGTAACGATTTAAGGGTTTGCTGACGCGGTATAGCGTCCAGAAGCTAAACAGCGAGAAGCAGATGATGGACATGGCTACCGTATCCGCGTAAACCTCCTCCGCATTATAGGAAATGAGGTTTGGCGCAAGCCATAAGAATAAATAGGGCAAGCCGACACAAAGCGCTTCGGCCACGCCAGAAGGCACGGCTTTTGCAAAGATATTCTTTAACATGGAGCCTTCAATGCGATCGTTAGAAGGCTGCAAAGCGAGGAAGAAGCTGGCAAATCCGATGGCCAGGACTTCCCAAACGAGCATATGCGATGTCGAGAAAGGATAACGAGGTCCGCCCACGGCAAGACTGATCAAGAAGGCGGTGGAAACCAGCATCGCGAAGATCGTCTTGCTCAAGAACAGGGTGCAGGAACGTTGCAAGTTGTTGATGACCCTTCGGCCTTGCGCAACCACATCCGGAAGCGAGGAGAAGTCGCTCTTGGTGCAAATGAGGTGGGCTGCATTTTTCGCCGCGGCAGAGCCGCTGGCCATCGCGATGGAGCAATCCGCCGCTTTCAAGGCGAGGATGTCGTTGACGCCATCGCCAGTCATGGCCACCTTATGCCCGAGGGCTTGCAAGGCGTGGACGATCTTCTTCTTTTGTTCCGGAAGCACGCGGCCAAAGACGCGGCATTGGCTGGCAAGAAGGGGAATCGCGTCATCGGAGACCGTGCTCATGTCGATGTATTTCTCCGCGCCCTGGACGCCACAAGCCTTTGCGATCTCCGAGACTGTGACGGGGTCATCGCCAGAAATGACGTAAATTTGCACACCAGAGGATTGGAACCAATCGATATTCGATTTTGCGTCATCTTTAATATGATCACGGAGGACTAAAACCCCGCAAATCTCAAACTCTTCGGGCAAAACGCCATTTTTTATTTCGAAATTTGATTTTCCAAAAACCAAGCAACGGTAGCCTTTTTTCTCATTACGTTGCAGTAGCGATTCAATCTCAGGGTCCTTCTTCGTCGGGGCGAAGCCATAGGCGCCTAACACGTAGCTCACGCCTTCTTTGGAAGTGTAAGCGGAGTATTTCGCTTCCGAATCAAAGGGGACGCTGCAGAGGGCCTCTATATTGTTTTTCGGCGGGAAAGATTTCTTTAAGGCTTTCGCGGTCGCGTTATCATCGCCCGTCGCGCCAAGCAATGAAGAGACCATGTCCTTTAAGTCATCCGCGCTCGTCCCGTTATAGGGAATTGCTTTATGCAAGGTCATTTGGCCATCGGTTAACGTTCCCGTTTTATCGAAGCAGACGACATCCACGCGAGCCAGCATCTCAATGCAATAGAGTTCTTGGACCAACATGTTCCGCCTGGCAAGATGAATAACCCCGGTAGTCAGCGCGACCGAAGTCAGCAAGAACATGCCCGTGGGCAGCATCGCGACCATCGAGCCCGATAAGCCCGCGATAAAATCGGAGCCCTCGCCGTTCATGGGGAAGAGCATCTCGAAGGTCAGGTCCTTCTTTAGGAAAGCAATCAAGACGTAAACGATGCCATAGACCAAGGCGATCAACGTGCAGGCGACTGTAATGTCCCAAATCGATTGGGCGATTTCGGATTTCGGCCGGGTAAAGGAAGAAGCCGTGGACTGAAGCTGCTCGGCATAGGATTCGGAGCCGACCTTCACCACTTCTGCCACGCATTTACCCGAGCGGATATAAGAGCCAGACAGCAACGGGTCGCCGACGACTTTTATCTTGGCCACCGATTCGCCCGTCAGCAACGATTCATCACAGGTGCAGTGTCCTGAACGTAGCGTGCAGTCCGCGGGAATCTGATCGCCTTGTTTTAACACAAGGATATCCGATAAAACGATTTGGTCTTTGGGCAAGAAGTTTTCTTGACCATCGCGGATAACCGTGCACTTATCGTCAGAAAGAACTTTGAGTTTCTCAATCAAATGACGGGCATGTACATCTTGATAAATACCGATGCCGATATTTAACGCAAGGATGAACGCGAACAAGAAATGGGTGATGGATAGTTTGCCCCAAATCATCACCCCGGTAATGACAATAAGTAGGAAATTGAAGGGGTTGCAGAAATTATCGAATAAGATTTTCCCGTAGGATTTGCTGACGGTTTTTTTAATTTTATTGGTTTTCTTTTGCTTGATACGCGCTTCGACTTGAGTAGAGGAAAGCCCGCGGGAAATATCCACGTCAAAAGAAGAAATATCCTTTCTCTCTTTCTTCGTCGCCATTATTCAGTCCTCAAGCAGACAACAGGATCCTTCTTGGAAGCGATACGCGCGGGGATGAACCCACTGACGAAAGCCAGCGCGATAGAGATGACGATAAGCAGCAAGCCATGCCAGGGATTTAGCTGGGCGACGTTACCGAGATTGTTGCCCGGGAAGGTATGGTCCAAAATCGCGTTGATGGGGAAGCAGACAACGACGGTAAAGGCGATGCCGATTAAGCCGGCGAATGAGCCGATGATCACGCATTCGGCCTCAAATAAGCGCGAGACGTCTTTCTTTCTCGCCCCACAAGCGCGGAGGACGCCAATCTCCTTCGTTCGTTCAATAACCGAGACGTAGGTGATGATTGCCGTCATCACAGAAGATACCACCAAGGAGATGGAGGCAAAGACAATCAAGACGGCCGAGATGACCTCAATCATCGTGGATAAGCCGCCCATGAAGTCTTCCATGATGTCGCTGTAGGTGATTTCGTTATTGGGATGCTGCGCGTTCCACTTATCCAAATAGTCGTGAAGCGCGGGCTTCATGGTCAACGATTTGGGGAAGATCAAAACCGAGGTGATTAAGGAATAGGAGTTCGCATAAGCGATCAAATCCATGATGTTTTCCGGGGTGGAAGAATCAAAATACTCCGCAGAACCGTTATCTCTCATGTTTGCGACGAAGTTGACGACATCGACGTTGCTATCAAAACCGACGCCTAAATTGCGGCAAGCGGATAAGTAACCGCCAATAGAATAAGTGTCGATAGTCTCGTTGGGACGATAGCCGGTAACCGAGTGCATGCGGAAGCATTTAGCAAGGTTATTGGTGAGCACGCTGCTGGCTTGGGTTAAGGCCGCTTGATCGTCTGTGTTGCCCGCGGCGTTCATGACGGTCATCATGGTCTGGAAGACGTCCTTAAGCAAAGATAAACCGTCCTCTTTCTCGTTTGAAGAATAAGGGACGTACCAGTTTTGCTTCTGGACTTGGCCAAGTTCATAGGCGCTGGTGCCTTCCACGATATCCGCTGCCATTCTTTTCGTCAGCTTCGGCGTGTAGGCCAATGAAGCGGGCATTAACTGGATATAAGAAGAAGGCGTTGGGCGGAGGACACCGACGATCTTCATCTTGATGGGTTTGTAGGTTTCAGGATGGTTATAGACCTCCTCAATGGAGGGCGATTGGATGCCTTTCACCGGGAGGCTCGTACGTTCGCCGCTAATTTGCACTTCGAGAGAAGAATCGGTGACGCTGCCGGTCGTCGTAATGGAAATATCTTTATATCCCTCGCGGTAAACAGTGTGGAGCATGCCCTCAACCTCATCGGGGTTTTCGGGGAGGTTGTAGTAAGAGGAATTGGTGTAGCAGTTATATTGAATTAATCCAGGTTCTGCTTCGCTTTTCCATAAAATATCCGAGAACGAGAAGGTTTTATCCTCGTCCGTGAGCATATCATAAGACGCATCCGACTTATAGAAACCCAGCTTCCTCATGGTCGGGAAGTCGATGCGGTTATATCGGTCGACGACGATGGCCATCTCGTCTTCTTCGACGGGATAACGGCCTTCGATGGTGTCATAAAGAGAGGACATGGAATCCTCATCTCCATAGATTTCATGGATGATGGTGGTCGGCAACGAGGTGACGCTGGAGATGGCAGAGCCCATCGCGCCAGCGGAAGAGTATTGGTTGATGGAACGCAGTCCATCGGGCGTGTCCGCAATGAAATGGAAATCGAGCCCCTGACGATTGTACATGACCGACATCGCCGATCCATAAACGGAGCATTTGGGGTCATCGACGATCGCGTTTAGATAATCGAAGTATTCCTGAGTAAGATTGTTGTAGACCGGGGTGGTCAGGATATTGGAGGTATCGTAAACTTTGATGTTCTTGTCCTTGGGGAATTCCTCAGGAAGAGATTTCGTGTCAAAAGAGGCAATCTTGTAGCTAATCGGGTTAATGGAAATCGGCACCGATGAAGCGATGGAAACTTCAACGTCGCCGACGTATTGGGAGAAGCCGTTGGAAGTCGCGAGGACCAAGGCGACGCCGATGATGCCGAACGAGCAGGCGATGGCGGTTAACGCAGTTCTGCCTTTTTTTGTGCGGATATTGCGAGCCGAGGAACCTAGAGCCGTCAGGAAAGACATCGCAGAACGCTTGCCTCTGGGATTTCTTTCCTCGGGATTGGCTTCGGGTTCAAGGGGGTCGGAATCCTTCACAATACGCCCGTCTTTCATCTCGATGATACGTTCCGCATATTGATCGGCGAGTTCACGGTTATGGGTGACCATGATGACGCAGCGATCTTTGCCGACTTCTTTAATCAAGTCCATGACCTGAACGGAGGTCGTGGAATCCAAAGCGCCGGTAGGTTCATCCGCGAGGATGATATCGGGGTCGTTGACCAAGGCGCGGGCAATCGCGACACGCTGCATCTGACCACCAGACATCTGATTTGGACGTTTCTTAAGGTATTCGCCTAAGCCGACCTTCTCCAAGACGGCCTTGGCCTTCTCTTCACGTTCTTTTAGAGGAACGCCACCGAGTTGAAGAGACATAACGACGTTTTGAAGAATCGTCAAATGAGGAATCAAGTTATAGGACTGGAAAACGAAGCCGATCCTTTTGTTCCTGTAGTTATCCCAATCGCGGTCTTTGTAATCCTTCGTGGACTTACCATCGATGATCATGTCGCCTTCGGTGTAGTGATCGAGACCGCCGATAATGTTCAGCAACGTTGTTTTGCCCGAGCCGGAATGGCCTAAAATCGCAACGAATCCGCGATCAGGGAAACAGACCGACAAATCATGGATTGCCGTGAAGGGCTGTTTGTCCACGTAGTAATCTTTTTTGATGTGGCGCAGTTCCAAGCAAACTCTTGGTTTGTTTTCTTGAGTAGTTTTAGAAGTGTTTTCGTTTTCCATAGCCGTGACAATATATCACGTTATTTTCTTTAGAGAAGGTCTTGATTTTTTCAAATTATTTATACAGCGTAAAAATCGCCGTAAGAGTGCTACTTTTCTTAAAAGAAAAAACGAATAAACCGCTTACACGACATTTTTGGGGTTCAAATCGGTATTTTTCATCAATGTTCACGCCGTCACGAAAACCGCTTTCCGCAGGACCTTGCAAGACGCGAATAAAATATCGAATTTTTCGTTGGAGTTTTACACTGTATAAATCGAATAACGCCGCAAAAGCCTGTTATCTATCTCAAAAATCAATTATTTCGACGTTTCTCTTCTACTTTTAAAGAAGCGTTGGAGAATTTCCCTACACTCTTTTTCCATGACGCCTTTGCTGACGCTTTGAAGGCCATTATCCTTATCAAAAAGATGGTAGGCGGAGCATATAGCCCCTTCCGCTTCATCGCAGGCCCCGAAGACGACACTAGAAAGGCGGGACTGCTTAATCGCCCCGGCGCACATTGGACAGGGCTCTAGAGTGACGTATAAAGTGCAGCCTTCTAAAGTCCACCGGCCAAGAGCTTTCTCTGCCGCTTTCATCGCGTTGATTTCCGCATGGCCGGAGATGTCGAGGTCCTGTTCTCGGGTGTTACGCGCCCTAGCGATGATTTCGCCGTCTTTAACAATAACCGCCCCTACCGGCACTTCACCTGCTTGAAACGAAAGATCCGCCTCTTGCAAGGCGACATTCATGAAGGCAAAGTCCTTTTCGTTCATAGGAATAGATTAACCAGCAGGGCGGCTTAGTTCAAATAGAAAACCACCGCACAGGGGAAGATACGTTAAGGCTGCTACGTTTCCGTCCTGACCTGGTTCCCTACCCGCTCCTCGCGATGGCGGGACTATTATAGACGCGCGGAATCGAAAATAAAACAAATACACGATTATCCATTTGGGTAAGACAGCATCTATTGGGAGTATATAGCCGCCAACACCATTCTCGTTAACGCAGCCTAAGGCGACACGACGGATTTACTCCACTTGTGCTGGAAAATACCTATTTTCGCTGCAAAACAGGATTAAACGACAAGAAAACCGCCTTGGTAAGCCTACCTTGGCGGTTTAGCTGTCGCGTTTACTTTTTGATGGGATGGATGACTTCGAGACCGCCCATGTATTTGCGGAGCGCCTCAGGGATGACAATGGAGCCGTCTTCGAGTTGATTCTGCTCGACAAGCGCGGGGAAGACGCGGGAAGTCGCTAAGCCAGAGCCGTTAAGCGTATGGGCGAAGTGTAACTTGCCATTCTCGTCTTTGTAACGAATCATGCCGCGGCGGGCTTGGTAATCCCTGGCGTTGGAGACACTGGAGACTTCCTTGTAGATACCCATCGAGGGGATATAAACTTCAATGTCATAGGTACGGGCCATGGAGTGGCTGCAATCGCCAGCGGCAAGCTTATCGACCTGGTAGGTCAAACCGAGTCCTTCGACGAGTTTCTGGGCCTTA
>JAGAHY010000109.1 GCA_017626815.1 Bacilli bacterium
CTCCATTGGGTGCGATATTGATGGATAACCTGAAAAACAAATTGCTTAAGAGGGAGGCGTAGTTCCTTCGACTCTTTTATAGGCAAGAAGCAACAAATCAACAGGGCCGTCCCTCGTGGGCGGTTTTTTCATGCTCGTCCGTCCCTCGTCCCGGATCTACTTAGAACCATCGACGTCGAAGCGACCTTATATATTTCATATATAACTCATTCTAACTAACCCCGGTCGGTCCACGTCACACGATCGTCCTTGTGGCTGGCAAATTGTTAGGCGTCGTCGGAATCGCGTCCCACAGGTCGAATTTGGGCTTCGTCGGAGAGAACGAACTTCGTACTTTTCAGGAGAATGGTCGTCGTACTGGCACATCTGTCGCCACTCTACTCGATTTGTCTTCCAAGCGGTTTTTCATCCTATTGCGCGGCCTAATATAGCCACAAAGGAAGCAACAGTTCACGAAGTCGTTATTAACGAAAATGGATTTATGGATGGCTTACACCTCCGCCCACCAGCGGTGGTGGCAGCGATTGCATTCGACGAGCTTCCAGCCTTTATGTTTCCCAGTAGTGCCACGCTCGATCATCGTGATCAAATCGTATCTGCACTTGCTGCAAACCAGCAAGCTGTCATCACAAGTTCCGCCGCTAACGGCTTCTAATTGTTCATCGGTAAGCTCCACGCCTTCTTCTTTGGCGAGCGCGAGCATTTCTTCCTGGCTTTTGCACGCCTTGACCTTGGCGATTTGCTCTTCGCTTAAACCTTTAAGCAATTCTTCTTTCATAGGTAGTGACTCCATTAATTTATTTCACTATAGCCGAAATGAGGGAAAAGCGGAAATGGGGTTTCTAGGGGGGCATGATGATTGGCGATCTCCCTTTGTTAAATCGTTAACGTGCCGCAAAGCGAAAAAAGACTTACATTCGCAATCTTTTGCTAATAACGAAATTAGAAAAGGGGTTTAAAGACATTCAGCATCCACTTAAAGCGACAATAGATGATGTCGCCTAGGCAACGGTCTTTTTTATGCTTTAGCCCTATGAATCGAGTATGATTCTCATATGCACTTCACCTATCCTGTTGATGAGTACCGAAAACAGCTTGAGGCTTATAACGAGCTTGAGTCGATATCTTTTAAACCAGAGGACGACCGAGCGTTCATCATTGGGAAGCTTGAAGAACGGAGCGAAAAGAAACGTGTCATCTCCGATATCGCGAACACGATGATCCGCGAATATGTGGAAACCTTTGAACGCCATCCTGAGCGGATGAACGAGGAGACGGCCAACGCTTTAGAAGAATTTGAAAACATGCTTTTCCCCCAGGACAAAAGAGTGGGGGAGGTCAGCGTGACGGATTACGGCATCTATTACCGCGTCGCGAAGATATTGGCTGCGTATTATCGAAAAATAGGGGCTATCAGCCAGTACGCGATGGCGCTTAATTGCTGCTCCCTAGGTCATATGATGCTTATCAATGGCCATTCCTATCACTGGCAACTTTCCCCTTATCATGAAGAAGTCCTTTCTCTGGCCAAAAGAATTCATGATGAGCCCTTAAGCGACGATGCGCGTCAAAAGGTTCTGATCAACTTGGTTCGTTCCTCTTTCTCTATCGGAAGAGAATTTGATGTCGAAGAGTTGGAGACGGTTTCCAAGATCCTAGAGGAAAACTTTCATCAGCCTCCCATGGATTTCGAGATGAAGATTCTTGAGAGTTTCTATGACACCGTCATCCAAATGTTCCGTGAATATTGTTTCTTCGCCATTGAAGATGGCCGAGAAATCGAAAAGGAAAAAGTGGGTCCTTTGATTAAAAAGACCTGCAATTTCCTCATGAATCTGGAAAATAGCATGGCCCAGTCCATGGACGCCGCGAACGTGATGATGAGCAAATATTTCCTCGGTTTGGTTTCGCTAGAAGAAGTCCTGGATCATCTTTGCCAGTGGCAAGAAGAAGCCGAACAGGCGGAAAACTCGTTCCGCAAGATTCAAGGGCTAGCGACATTTAGTGGCTATTACCTCAAACTTCTCCATCATTGCAGCACCCTCCCGCAGGAAAAGATTGTCCAGCTAAGCCAACAAAAGATTCATGAAGTCTTACCAAAGCTAGTCAATGTATCTCGGCTTGCCAACAACGTGCAATTCAACCGCTATATCGTCGAATTCCTTGACGCTGCTTCGCTGACGGGGTCGTTCGACGAATTCGCACCCATTATCTTGGAAAGCACCGTTTACGCGGACAAGCCGTTATTTATCCATACCGTCATGGTGCGCGAGATGAGTAAAGTCATCTTCGATTATCTGCTAGAGAAAAATCCCTCTTTCTTCGATGGAGTCGCCGGCAAAGATGCCTCCTATATTAAGAATCATAAAGAAGAGATGCGGACGTTGCTTGCGGATTGCTGCATGTACCACGATATCGGTAAGTTCTTTATGCTGGACGTCGTGGAGAATTCCATGCGCCACCTTACGGAAGACGAGTTCGCCCTGATTCAGGAGCACCCGACGAACTTCGATTACGTATTTAAGGGATCTGATAGACGAGACGAACGGCTAAACTGCATCCGGGACTGCGCGCTGGGGCATCATCGCTGGCACGACGGCTCCCGTGGGTATCCAGAAGTCACGCTAACCAAGAACCGCCCGTTTGTGGATATCCTCGCGGTCATCGACTCCTTGGACGCCGCGACCGACTATCTTGGAAGGCCTTATTATGATGGCAAGACCTTAGAAGAGCTTGTCGGGGAATTCCAGCGGCGTTCCGGAACCCAATATGGCCCGGAAGTCGTGGAGGCTTTAGCCGACCCGCAGATTCGTCAGAAACTTCAATATTGGATTACCGAAGGACGCAAAGAAATCTATTATCAGATTTACGCCTTCAATGAGATTCGTTCATTAAATTAAGCGCCTAATACTCGGTTTATTAGAAAAACAAAAGTGTTTTGCGGACATTTTCGCACAACTCGAATCAAGGGTATTTCTTTCCGCCCCGCAAAAAGTATCCATGGCCATATCAATTCAGATATTGATCAAACCACGCGATGATTTCGGTATAGGCGCAGCTGCTTGTGATATTGCCCGTCTTTGATTGAGGTTAGGACATAGGCGATAGTGGTTCCATCAGGGGATAGAGTCACGCAGGAAGGTAGCTTGAATTGAAGGAAATCGTTTAATGCGACGGGTTTCATGGGACGCCTCACTTTTGGGTGACACTATAACGTTGGGCATACTTCTTGCTAGAAAAAGGCAATTTAAAGCGGCTCGTCTGTTCAACTTGCCAAAGGGCCTTCCTCCCCCTAGAGTATAGACATGGATATTCTTGAAACACTTAAAACCAGATTTAATCACCATCTACTTAGACATAAGGGTGTCAACTGGGACGATGTGGCCTCCAAAATTGCCGCTCAGAACCTTTTGGACGCGATCCAATACATGGAAGAAACCGGAGGAGAGCCAGATGTCGTTTATGATGAGTCTCGTGGCCTTTTGATGATTTGCGACTGCGCGAAAGAATCCCCAATAGGCAGAAGAAGCCTTTGCTATGATGAAAAGGCAAGGTTAAGCAGAAAGAAAAACGCGCCTATCTCTAGCGCGGCCGAGGAAGCGGCGAGGCACGGATTATCCTTAATCGACTTAGATACCTATAACTTTCTGCAATCATTAGAAGAATTTGACTTATCTTCTTCGAGTTGGATCGCCACCCCAGAGGATATTCGGTTAAAAGGCGGGGCCATCTTCTGCGAGAAGAGGTATGGCCATGTCTTCTACTTCCATAACGGGGCCGATTCTTATTATTCCAACCGCGGCTGGAGAGGACTTGTTTTGCTGCGGTAAAACGAAGTGTTCCACACTTTATACATAGCAACTTGAGTTTTATTACCGGAATCCGTGTTAACCCCTCGTGTTTTATCCGCGCTTTGGTATAATCCGTTCCTTAGAAAGGGGCCCTATGAAGATTTCGGATAAAGAAAAACAAGAGCTTGAGGATATTTACCAATCATTCCTCAACGACGAGAAAATCCTTCGCATGAAGGAGATTTCGATGCATCGCGGGTCCAATTGCTATATCCATTCTTTTAAGGTAGCCCAAACGGCGATAAAGCGTGCCTTGCGTCATAACAAAGGGAATCTTCATACCGTTCTCATCGGGTCGATTCTGCACGACTATTATCTTTATGATTGGCGCGTCGACCGTTCCAAAATGGAGCATCATCTTAGCGCCCATCCTTATGTCGCCGCGGAAAACGCCGAGAGGGATTTCGGCATCCATGAGCCCATCAAGAAAGTCATCAAGAGCCATATGTGGCCGGTGAACTTCTCCGATTTCCCCAAAACCAAAGAAGCCCGCATTATCTCCTTGGCGGATAAACATATTTACGTGAAGGAAATCGTGTGTTCCAAACGTTATAAGGCCAAACGCGAAGCCAAGTATCTCCGCCAAATCAGAACCTTGTTCCCGAAGAAGTGATTCACGCTAACCTTTATCGAAGGAAGAAGAACGCCCTCATGAGGGCTGTTTTATATGTAAAGGCGCGACTCCCGGATTAGAGCATATCGCGCCATAATTAATTAGCAGTTATAACGTTTTGACTTTCGTTAGCTTCTCGATATCTTCGCCTGAAAGAGTAAAGGCGTAGTCATAGTTATCTTTCATATGATCCTTGCTGCGGCTGCGCGGAAGCGGGAGTGTGCCTAACTGATCGACAAATTGAAGGCAGACCCTAGCGGGGGAGACTCCGTTTTTCTTCGCGACGGCTTTAATGGTCTCGTTTTTCATTAAGCGACCCGTTCCTAATGGGGAATAAGCCTCGACGAGAATGTCTTTTTCTTTGCAAAAGTCGATTACTTTTGAAGGAACGTGCCCGATATGGACGCGGATTTGGTTGGCGTAGATGGGCTCTTTCGCATGGACGAGGATATTGTTTAAATCATTGACGTTGAAGTTGGATACGCCGATGTTTTTGATTTTCCCGGCTTGCTTGGCTTCTTCCAAGGCTTTCCAAACTTCCAGGTTGCCTTTGTGATATCTTGGGCCAGGAAGGAACATGTATTTCCAGGGCTTTGGCGCGTGGATGAGCATGAGGTCAAGATAATCGACGCCTAGACGGGAGAGGGATTC
>JAGAHY010000013.1 GCA_017626815.1 Bacilli bacterium
ATATCATGGACCGTCTGGCAGATGTAATCAAAGTAAGCTCAGACAAGGAAATGAAAAAGTGGGAACTATGCTCACTGAGTCAAAAAGACAAGGATCTTCTGACCACTTTGGGCGTATAGTTAACTGTTTTGGAAACCTTTATTTAATTATTCTTCAAAGGCATTTCTACCAAGGCGTAAAGGATCGATTTGTCCTTCCGTTAGGCCGCACTGCGCAACGTAATTCTCATAACTGAGTTTTTCTTTGCACATTTTCGCGAATTCAACTCGCGCCGCTTTCGGACCGCCCCCGTTAAAGATGATCGCGCTGTCCCTTAAAGAATAACGGAAGACCACCAAGATGACAGGCGATAAGGGGTCGATGCCATCCAAACGATGGTCTTCCAGATGTTCGAATTCCTCATGAAGGTCTTCGTATTTCTTATCCTCTTCGACAAAGCGGCGATACTCAGCCAAATCGGCAAAGCCAAGCGCATAAGCGACCTTCCGCCAGGAACTCACTTGGGCTTCGAAACGTGATAAGTCATCGATGTTCGGCGCCCAGCCTGGAATGAGCAAACGCGACATCGTTTTCCATTCCAAGAAGCAATAATGCTGCTCGCGGACAACGCACAATGCCAAGTTTTCTTTTCCTGAATTCGCATCGACATAATGGCCGATGGCCTCGTGGACAAAGGTATCAAAGGGGATGAGCTCCTTGCCACCGATAAACTTAGAAAAGAACTTTTTCTTGTCTTCGAAAAGCGAGTATACCGTCGTGCCACTTGCCGTGGCTTCTTTCTCGTAAGTTTCTTGATACCGACTTAGTTTCGACAAGAATTCCTCAAGGTTGGCCTGACCTTCCTCGTCCGCGCCGATGAGGCAGACACTTCGGGAAGTCCGACGATTCTTTAGTCCATCAAGATACACATCGAAACGCACAGCATAAAACGTCCCATCAAACTCCGTCGGTATTTCGACCGGATTCATGGAAAGAATAAGGCCATAGGGCACGCAGAATTCTTCGATAAGTAAGTCCGGGGAATCCTCTGCGCCCAAATCGTTGAGGTTATAGTAAAAACGGTCTTCCATGAATTCCGCATGAAAGGAAATACCCCGTCTAAGACGGCCACCATAATAAACGGCGCCTTCATGGCTCAAAATATCAAATGATTCTGTCATAGCTAGACTTTAAACCATGAAAGGGCCCTTGGCAAAATAGAACGAATAACTGTGGCACAAAAAAGTGAATGTCGCACTTTTGCATTAAGCTTTTTGCCGGCAACGGTTTCCACATTAAATCACAGCAATAACCGCCCTTTGAGGAATCGGCCACCGAAAAAAGATTCATATATGCCTTCGCATTTTTGAAAAGGCCAGCAAAAGTCCATTTAATTTGGAAAGGGCATAGTTCCCTTTTTCTCTTTTCCGATTAAGATATGAATATAAAGGCAAACCAACAATGGATTTATTTTCGCTTGAGCAACATTGCTACCAAAACCTTTGCGCTGTTTTACGGCATTGGGAGAAACAAACTTCCCTCATCGATTTTGGTGTCGTCATCGTCGCGGTGGATAACCTTGGCGGCGATGTCTTGGATAAACTCACGCATCTTTCATCGCCCAATAGCCCCTTAAGCGAAGAAGAATTCGCCAGTTTGGAAGAAGAATATAAAGCGGTGAGGCGCAAGTTCACCATGAACTTCAATCTCTTTTATCAAGATTACGTCAAAGAGAATGAGGAACTTCGTTGCTACATGGAGCACAAATGCGCCGGGGACGCTTACTGGGTTAGTCTCTTTTATCACATGAAGGAGATCCATATCCCCGCGGAAAGCACCCGTGAAGCGGTCCGTGATCTCTATTCTCGCGCTTTAGGCGTGGAGAAAGCTCAGTTGGATTCTTTCATCCAGAAAACAGGTCAAGAACGTTTCTGGTAATTACTTCTTACGGTGCTTCTTTTTCCATTCCAAGATGGCCTCCAAACGGGGGCCATATTTGGTTTCCATGCCTTGATTGGATGGGAAGTAATAACGCTTGTTCTCTAACGAAGGGGGCAGGCACACCATCGGGGTCAATTTCTCTTCGAAATCATGGGCGTATTGGTACCCCTCCCCATAGCCGAGGTCTTTCATCAAATTCGTCGGGGCATTACGGATATGTAACGGAACGGGTTCTGCAATTTCTTTCAAGGCATCCTTGGCCACATTTTCGTAAGCCACATAGATCGCGTTAGATTTCGGTGCGAGGGAAAGATAAGTCACGGCTTCGGCGAGGATGACATTGCATTCAGGCATGCCGATATTTTTGCATGCCTCAAAAGCCGAGGTAGCCAGAGGCAGAGCGTGCGTGTCCGCCAAACCGATGTCCTCGCTGGAGAAACGGATGAGGCGCCTTGCGATATACAAAGGGTCTTCACCTGCTTCGAGCATGCGCGCTAACCAGTATAGCGCGGCATCCGGGTCGGAGTTCCGCATCGACTTATGAAGCGCGGAGATGATGTCGTATTTTTGGTCGCCGCCTTTATCGTAAAGCAAGGATTTCTTGGAAGTGATTTCCTCAATGTCGGCGAGGGTGATCACGATCGTGCCGTCTTCTTTTTGCTTTCCATTCAAGACGGCGATTTCTAGGGTAGAAAGCGCCTTGCGGGCATCGCCATTACTAAAAGAAGCGATCATGTTGAGGCTATCCTCCCCTACTTCGACTTTCTCATTGCCAAACCCTTCAGGCACGCTTAAAGCGTGGTGGAGCAATTCCAGGATGTCCTCTACTTTAAGCGCCTGTAACACAAAGACTTTGCAACGGGATAAAAGAGCGGCGTTAACTTCGAAGGAGGGATTCTCCGTCGTCGCCCCGATCAAGATGATGGAACCCTTTTCCACGAAAGGAAGAAAGGCATCTTGCTGGGCTTTATTGAAGCGATGAATCTCGTCCACAAAGAGAATCGTTTTCTTGCCATAGGTACGGGCTTCCTCGGAAGCTTCCATCACTTGTTTGATTTCCTTGATCCCAGAGGTGACCGCGGAGAAATTGATAAAACGCGACTTCGTCTTTTCCGCGATGATGGAGGCTAACGTCGTCTTACCCACGCCAGGCGGACCCCAGAAAATCATGGAAGTTACTTTATCTTCTTCAATAAATCGCCGCAAAACGCGCCCATTTCCCAAAAGATGCTTCTGCCCGACAAAGTGTTCGAGGTCCTTTGGGCGTAACCTTGAAGCCAATGGTTGGTTACCCATGGAGTTTTCTTCGAATAGATTCAATTGGTCACTCATACTACTTATTGTAATAGAAAGAGGAAGAACCCGAAAAAGGTATTTTGTTAATTATTCTTAACTTATTATTGACTTACTCAATTTCTGTTCTATTATCTTCCCCTGCCCAAAAGGCAAGGGAGGTATCAAAATGAACAATGTATGGTTAACGGTAATAGGCATCAGCATCATCTTTGTGGCCACCGCCCTTGGTGCCTCGCTGGTGTATGTCTTTAAGAAGGATTTATCCAAGAAGCTCAATACGGTCTTACTCGGCTTTGCCGGAGGCGTGATGATCGCCGCGTCGATTTGGTCGTTGTTATTGCCTTCCTTAGAAGCATCAGAAAGCATGGGCAACTTCAAGTTTATTCCGGCTTTAGTCGGTTTCCTCATCGGTGGAGGCTTCATGGTCCTAATCGATAAACTCGTCCCCCACTTCCATAAAGGCACGGGCGAAGAAGAAGGCGTCCGTAATCACTTAAGCAAGCCGACGAAAATGTTCCTCGCGATGACGATTCATAATGTGCCAGAAGGCTTAGCGGTGGGATTTGCATTCGGCGGCGCTTCGTTAATCGGCACGCAGGAAGCCTATCTTGCTGCATTGGGGTTAGCGATTGGCATCGCCATCCAGAACCTCCCTGAGGGCGCGGCAGTATCCTTGCCGATGGCCGCCCAACTTGGAAGCAAGCATAAGGCTTTCCTCTATGGTGCCTTCAGCGGCATCGTCGAGCCGGTTGCCGCTTTGCTTGGTTTCTTCCTCGCCTCGATGATCTCCAGCGCCATGCCTTGGCTGCTCTCCTTCGCCGCCGGGGCCATGATCTTCGTCGTCGCCGAAGACTTAATCCCGGATGCCCATCTTGAAGAACATCCTCATCTAGGTACGTGGGGCATCATGATCGGCTTTGCCGTGATGATGGTCCTCGATGTCGCGCTAGGGTAAACGCAAAAGCCTATAATAGTCGCCATATGAAAGGCGAGCAGGAATTCTGGGAAATCATCAAACCCATATGGGACGACGAACGCGTGCAGTCTATGTCTAAGTACATCCAGCATGGCAAAGTTACGACACTGACTCATTCTCTGCGCGTCGCTAAGCTCTGTTATCAGCTCGACCGCTTCTTCCACACTCACTGCGATAAGCAAGTGCTCCTACAAGCCGCTTTGCTCCACGACTTCTACCTCTACGACTGGCATCAAAAAGATGACGACCATCGATGGCATGGCTTCCATCACGCGGAGGTAGCGGTGAAAAACGCGAAGACCCATTTCGGCATCGACGAAAAAACCGCATCCTGCATCGCGGCCCATATGTGGCCTTTGACCTTGCGGAAGTGGCCACGTTATAAAGAGGCTTGGATTTTGACTCTCGCGGATAAACTGATATCCATTAAAGAGACGATTTTGCGAAAATAGGCGAGATTTAACGAAGATATTCGGAAATCATATCCTTGGTATAAGCAATCGTCTCTTTATATTTTGTCAGGTTTCCTTGATATAGTTTGATTTTCTTGGGATATCCCGAGACATGGAAGATGCCCCGCGGAGCCATGAAGGTTGGGGAACAAACCTCTTCGCTTAGCAATGCCAGCGTACATAAGGCAGCCTTGTCTGGCGAATGGAAAAAGACGCGCATGAACCGTTGCGCGGTAATCATCAATGCACGATTCGGATAAGCCTTAGCAATCAATGGGGTATAGGTCGAACCCGGATGGACCAATAAGGGCAAAAGGTTCGTTCCTTTGCTGTCCTCTACCATAAACCGATAGAGTTGATTAACCGCCACTTTGCTCTTTTTATAGAACTTCATCTTTTGATAGTCGTGGCCGTCAAAGTCGGAGACATCCATATGGGCGAAACGGGCGACCATCGACGAGGTAAGAATGAATTTGACGGGATGCCCTAACTGAAGCAAATACTCTTTCAGCAACAGATAAAGATAGAGATTCGAGACATAGTTGGTGAGCAACGTCATCTCAATGTCAAGTTCGCCAAGGGCAAATGGGATACGATAAACACCAGCGTTACTATAAAAACAATCGATGTCCAAATGTTCTTGTTGAATACGGTTTACGAAGGCTCGTATGCTCTCGAAATTGGATAATTCCAAATCCCAAACTTCAATATGGGCGTCAGGATTTTCCAATAACAACTCCTCTTTGGCCTTTTCGCCGCGAGAGCGATTCCGAACGGCGAGGATAACGCGGTAACCATAACGGATCAAATGCTTCGCGACCGAAAAACCAATCCCAGAGTTCCCTCCGGTGATGACGATAGTCTTACCACGAGGGAGATGTAGTTTATCCGCGTAACGAATCAGTTTCTCTTTCATTTGGCTTTGCCTAATAGAGCGTCGATTTCTTCAATTGTCCGCGTGAAATGAACGCGGTCCATCTGCCCTGGATACAGGAAACCTTCTTTTTCAGCATGGGAAAGATAGTCCTTGATGCCTTGATAAAAACCATCGACGTCGAAGAAGATGATTTCTTTATCGGGGAAATAGAACTTTCCAATGCACAGAATTTCCGAAATCTCATCCAGCGTCCCTGTGCCGCCAGGCAAAGCGATAAAGGCGTCACCGAGTTCAATCATTTTGTTACGGCGTTCCGAAAACGTCTTGGCCACATACAAATCATCGATGAGACCATAAGCCCCGACGCGGCTATGGAACATCTCCAAACCCACGCCGTAGATTTTCGCTCCGTGCTCATGAGCGCTTTGGGCCAAGACGCCCATCAATCCACAATTGCTCGCGCCATAGACGAGGCCATGGCCATTTTGCCCGATGCAGGCACCTAAATCTCGGGCCGCACGGATGTATTTCTCCGCGACGCCATCACAAGACCCACAATAGACAACAATGTTCATTGAATTCCCTCCAAAAATGACTGTATCGTAGCAAAAAGATCCGCGTTTAATTCGCTGCTTCTACTCTTATCAACCGAAGAGATAAAGGCATTGATCTCCTCTGCTGAGGCACCTTCCCGCTTTAGTTCTTCTAGTTTCGGCAAAACATCCTTTTGCAAGTATTCCTTCGCCGCCAAGCCTTCCCAAGGGGCTTCATGTCCGATGCCAGGAAGAGCAACGGCGCGCACGTTAGGATAATCTCGCGTTTTACCATAAAGGCTCGTTTCCTCCAAAGGAACCTGTTTATCCTCTTCACCATGGATAATCAAAAACTTGCTGGAAGATTCGCGCACCGCTTTAGCCGCGTCATAAAAAGCCGATGGCCCATGCTTCATCGCCGTTCCTAAATAAAAGGTAGGAAGGGTCGCATAGGCCAATGGACCGACTTTTTGGGCGGCATAAGACACCATCGTATCAAAGGTATTCGCGAAGGCGGAGAACGTAATCACCACATCCGCTTTAACGCCAAGGCCCACGCTCATGGCTGCCCCAAAGCCACCCCAAGAATGACCGCATAAAATGGTTTTTCCATGCAAAAGACCATTACTTTGTAAGAAATTGTAGGCGCATTGGACATCCAACGCACTTTGATGAAGCCCTACCATCGATGTGCCTTCGCTCCTTCCTGAAGCCGTTAAATCCAAGGCAAATACGGAATACCCTTGGGAACGGAACCATTGTTGGTAAGCCACGTCTAGCCCATCGCTTAAGGAATTCATGCCATGG
>JAGAHY010000110.1 GCA_017626815.1 Bacilli bacterium
ATATCATGGACCGTCTGGCGGATGTAATCAAAGTAAGCTCAGACAAGGAAATGAAAAAGTGGGAACTATGCTCACTGAGTCAAAAAGACAAGGATCTTCTGACCACTTTGGGCGTATAGTTAACTGTTTTGGAAACCTTTATTTAATTGCAACGCAGTACAAGCGGAAGCCCCAAAGCACATCAGACATACTTATTGTCGTTCCATGACTCTTGTTATAGTCCTCGACAAGTTCATATGTCCCGTTTATGTGCTGCATTATTTCGGAAGGTTCTCTATCACCCTCGAAAGAGCGAACATGAGCATATAGGCGCAGTTTAAACATTGCCTCATCGCTAAGCGGCTGGCCAGTCGAGTTCATGGAATCAAAAATCTTAATGATGGAAGTGAGGTCCCGATTTTTCACGGCTACAACAATGAAAAACACATTCTGCTTGAGATAATCGAGTAGTCCTTCTGCTCCGTCTATTTTGTTCTTAAATATGGTGACGATGAAGCGGGCATTTCTTTCGTAAATGTCCTCGCACGCATCTGCCGCTTTTTTGCCCTTGCGGGTAAGCCTAAGAACGCTTGGGTTCCATTCGCTCAAAGTTGTAAAGGGTTCGATTTGGCCGCGTTCGAGCGCTTTGATTGTGGAAGCAAGTTTGGGATCATCCTGCTCAGATAATAACGAGGCGACGGATCCCCCATTCCTCTCTTCTCCTTTTCCAACCAGAAAAGCTTCCAAAAGCGCCAGCGTTGTGAGTCTTTGCCTCCCGTCCACAATGCTTGCGGTCACCGACCCTTCCTTGCTCCTTTCTTCGGATATTTGGATTGGGCCAAGAAAAATGGGATTCGATCCTCCTTTGCGCTTTTTGAACTCTTCCCTCAGCGTGTCGACAAAACGTTGGATGTTCCTAGCGTTCCATTCATATCCCCTCTGGTAGGGCGGAATGCGAAGGCCTTGCCCACCGTATAACTCAATCAGTCGTTCTAAGGACGCCGTTGTAGGGACGATACCAAAATCAATTGAGTCGCTCATTCGTTTATCCCCCATATTTTTTGCTTTGTTGTTTAATATGCTCTCTTAGTCTTTGAACCAACGGCTCTGGTTCAAGCAAGGTGAATTCGTCCCCATATTGCAAAATCCAGAAGAACAACGAATTCTCATTGCATCTAATTTTCGCCAGCAAAACCCCATTTTTTTCAACGAGACGCGCTTTGTTTCCGAACCAATCGCGCAGATACTGGATCGCCCAAGGTTTATCCACGCGGAGAGTGGCATCGACCGTTTCCCCGTCGAGCATATAAAGATGCTCATTAAGATATTTGGCAATATCGAAGTCTTCCGCTCCTTTAATTGTCGAAAGCGGCTTGATGGGCCACCCCTCCTCGATTTCGAGGTTGGTCATGCAGTCGACGCGGAAGACATTGATGGGACGATATTTCTCCCGGTAATTGCAGATGAGGTAATAGAAACCGTTGCTGTTCACCAGGTAATATGGCGAAACGATGTAGCGGTATCCGTCATTGCGGAGGGTCTGGTTTCCATGCTCATCATAGGTCTTGTATTGAAAGGAAATCCGCTTCCCTTTCTTCATGGCTTCATGCATCGTGTCGATGGCCCAGAACACTTCCTTGGAGTCGGTGCGGTTAATCTGAGGTGTCTTATAGATATAACGATAATTGGCCCGTTGATAGACGCTTAATGTCGATTGGATGCTTTTCGATAAATCCGCGGCGGCCTTCCCGTTAATCGCCTTAGAAGAGAAAAGGGCATCCGTGACAAACTGGACCTCGGTCGGGTCGAGGAGGCGGCCGATTAACGCATAGCCTCCCCTAGGCCCTTTCTCGATTTCGTAGTCAAGTTCTTGAAGAAGCGCGATGCAATCGGAGATGGATTTCCTTTCGAAAGTGAGCCCATAACGGGATTGTATCTTGTCAATGATCCCTTGCTGCGTCAGAAAGTGATCCTTATCGGAATATTCCCTAAGGATTTCCAATACCAATAGGATGGAACTTTTCTTGCCGTCTAACACGCGTCTTACCTCCTTAGGTGCGGATGGGCGAATGCACGATTTTGGGTACATTCATTGTAATCGACTTCGCGTGCTTTTTGAATCGTTCATTGCAGAGCTGCCGTTTGCTTACCGCGTTGACTGCAAAATGAGTTTCCATGGCGAAAGCCTCGATATAGGGCCACCTTCTTGATTTAAAGCCCCATTCTTAGCCCTACTCCACCAACTGGATAAACGAGTCAAACCCCGCCTGAATAAGGATTTCCTTGACTAGTCCGCTTGCATGGACGACCCTCACTCCTTCTGGGCAGCCCTTATACATCATCAGCAGCACGCGTAGCCCCGCGGAGGAAATATAGTCAAGCTTGGCGCAGTCAAGGTTCACCATGACGATGTTCCTTTCCTTAGAGACCTTCTCCCAAAAAGCCAAGACCGTGGGGGCGTTGATGGAGTCTAACCTACCTGCCATGCACAACGTCAAAGTTCGATTATCGTAGACCGCTTCAGCGTCGAAGCTATGGCTTTTGACCATCGAGGCGTCGACCTTAACCGGGTCTTTAGCCAGGGTGATTTTCCAGTACGCGCATTGGCCCATCGCCGCCTTGATGGCCTCTACCTGCTTCATCTCAAGATTCGAAAAGGAAGAAAGTTCAGGCATATGCTCGGAAACGACCATGCGCTCCCCTTTTAAGCCATGCGCGGCGAGGAAGTCCATCACTTTCTGAATCCCCGAGGCGCCTTCTTTCGCGGTCAGCAGCAAGGAATTACCTTGGATACCGACATCCGATTTCTCCTCGGATACCGCCTTCATCTTGGCCATAGCCTCCATGAAACACTCGCCAAAAAGGACCTTGGCGGTCACGATGAACTGCATCGAGACCTCGGGGTCGGCCAGTAGCCAGCAGCCGCCATGCTCCGAAAGAATTCTAGCGATGTTCGAGCAAAACGCGTCGACCTCGGATTGATTGAAGTACATCAATAGGCCTTCCGTGGTGATGCAAAGTTCGCCATCGATACCTTCTAACGCTTTCTCTAGCGATGCGTAGTTGGTCGCATCCGCGCCAACGAAGCGCACAAGATCGCGTTTATCCTCGTCGATGAGGGAAGTGATGGCAGGCCCCGCCCCACTGATCGCGGCGGGCAGGTCGATCCCGACATAGCGGATGTCTTGCCTTACGAACTCGATCGCGCGAGGGGTATATCCGCAGGGCAGGTCAACCAGCGTCGGATAGCCACTTTTCTTGGCGATAGAGGCGATGGTCCGATACCGCGTCTCAAAGATAATGGTATTAAGCAACAATATTTCCTCCGGGACTTTCGTGGATTTCGAGTTCTGCGCGCTTTCGTAAGTGAGCCCGAGTTTGTCCGCGATGGCTTTGGCGTTGTCATCACCCGTCATGCTCAGCTGGAATAACGTCATTTTCGCCGTGTTAAAAACCGGGTTTACGCGTCCCATGAGGTCAGCGTCAACAAAGATATGGTCAAAATCGAAGATATCGTTCATAAAAGGTCCTTTCTGTCCTGGGGTTTTCGTCGAGGAAATACTGGCGGACTAAGTAAATACGCGTTTTTGCCCTAGCGTCGCCCTTATCGCGCTTTCGCAAGGCATAACACTGCTGATTCTAGCATTGATCAAGGCGGCAGTCTTTGGAAAAAAGATGAGGTTATGGGGGCTAGCCTGCTTATCTTGTTTTTTCCAATAACCGGTTTTGTTCGAGTCGCTTCTAATATAGACATTAAAAGGAGTTAATCGAGTAGAGACTAATAGATAGCCCCTCTCACACCACCGTACGTGCCGTACGGCATACGGCGGTTCAACTCAAGTAATAGTCCAAACAACTTAGAAGTCCTCGTTTTGCGAGGATTTCTTTGTTGATGAGGTGCAAT
>JAGAHY010000111.1 GCA_017626815.1 Bacilli bacterium
ATCCTCGGGGAAGGCAAGAAGTTTGGCTATGTGACCGATACGGGGATGATCAAGAAGCGGGGCTTATCCTTGCTTCGCAACTGCGACTACTACCTCATGGAATCCAATTATGGTATCCAAGAGTTGCTCAATGGTCCTTATCCCATGTACCTAAAGCGTCGCATCCATGGCCGTCATGGACATTTGTCCAATTATGATTCGGCCTCCTACTGCGCCGACCTTATCGGCCCCAAGACCAAGCAAATCTTTTTGGGCCATATTTCCTTAGATAACAACACCCCCGAACTCGCGCATGATACCTACCACGAAATCTTGGTGGACAAAGGCGTATTTCGCGAGGATATCACCTTAATTGCCGTCCCGCAGCTGACGATGCAAGTGGGAGGCGATTTGCTATGAAAATCACCGTCTTTTGCATTGGTTTTCTTAAGGAACCATACTGGAAGCAGGCAATTGACGAATACGCGAAAAGGCTGCAAAACTACGTCAAATTAGAGCTCGTCGAAATCCCCGATATGCCGTGCAAGGAAAAAGCTTCCGAAAAAGAGATGGAGGAAGTGAAGAACAAGGAAGGGGAGAAAGTGCTCGCGAAGCTAAAGCCTAACGAGTATCTCATCGCCTTGGATTTAAAGGGTAAACAATATGATTCCGTGGCTTTCGCCCATCATATAGAAGAAAAGCTGGTCCAACATGGGGCCAGCATCGCTTTCGTCATCGGGGGCTCCTTAGGCTTGTCCAGGGATTTGCTTGCTAGAGCCAATGAATCGGTTTGTTTTGGGCTAGGGACGTTCCCCCATCAGCTCGCCAGGGTGATGCTTCTAGAGCAGCTTTACCGCAGCTTCCGCATCCTTCATAACGAGCCTTATCACAAGTGATTAGCCAATTAGGTTGAAATGGCGCATCGCGTTATACCAACCGTTCTCGTCAATGTCGTCGGTGACGTAATCGGCGGCTTTTTTCGCAGCCTCGGTAGCTTTGGCCATGGCCACGCCGATGCCACAGTTAGCCAACATCTCGCGGTCGTTATTACCATCGCCAAGAGCCATCGCGTTTTCCGGTCCCCAGCCAAAGTAATCG
Organism: Bacilli bacterium; assembly: GCA_017626815.1. GTDB lineage: Bacteria > Bacillota_I > Bacilli_A > RFN20 > CAG-826 > Alloenteromonas. Next base: position 1,078 of record JAGAHY010000111.1, read on the forward strand.
AGGACGGATTTGATACCCTTGAATTTGTCGCTATCCTCGGGCATGATGTCGACGGCGTATTCGTCCCATCTCGCGGATTTGCAGTTCTCTAAGTGGGGCAGGAACAAGGATTCTTCGATCTCGTCGCAGAAGGCGATCATCTGGTAGACGACGCGGTCATAATGGTCGGGGAAGTGACGGGGTTGCGGGAAGCGGGTTCCGTATTTCTCATGGGCGGAGATGACGCGGTCATCGATCATGTTGATATGGCCTTCGTTTTCCTCGATGAGGGTAAGACCGAATTTGAGTTTCTTCGCGAAGAGGATGATCTTGTCCACGACCGTCTCGGGGATGGGGTAGCGGTAGATGATTTTGCCATCGACTTCCGCGGAGGAACCATTCATCATGACTAAGCCATCGGGATGAATCAGGTTGAGGATTCCCGATTTGCGGATGAGGTAATAGTTCCTGCCCGAGCAAAGGAAGACTTTGATGCCTTTGGCTTGGAGCAAGTGGATAGCCGCGATCGCGGTCTGGGGGACAGAGTTGGTCACGTGGGAGAATAAGGTCCCATCGATGTCGGTGAAGACGATTTTGATATCTTTTGGTTCACTTACGTTCTTCATTGCTTTTACCTCCCTTTTTATTAGGATAAACTAGTTTGCGGACAAATATCTATGAATTACCCTGAATTTGAGCGTTATCGCGAATTAAAAGACCCCCAGAACCACTTGGTTCATTTTTATGAAGACGAGGAAGGCAACCACTTCTACGTGGAACCTGGCTTCTATGATGGCTTATTAGGTTTTAAGGAGAAGCGGGCGGAGCGGTTTGAGGAATTAATGGCCGCGATCGATGCGACGATTAAAAAGAACCATAACGTCATCTTTACCGCGGACTTTGAAAACCCGTGGATTGAGCGGGAAGGCTATATTTACCGCGAAATCTTTGATTTGACTGATCCTCTCCACATCTTCGTTGAAGACAAATCCAGAGGCTCCGATTATGGCGATTGATCAAATCTTATTTATCGACGCCGCCGTATCGCCCGCTTCCCGTACACGCCGCTTGGCGCAGGCGTTATTGTCGACGCTTTCAGGAGTTGTGACGACGCGTCATCTAGAAGAACTTTCGTTAAAATCTTTGGATTTTGCCGCGATTTCCAAAAGAATGCAGGATATTGAACGGCAGGATTATCAAGATTATTCTTTAGCTAAAGAATTCGCAGACGCGGACGTCATCGTCTTATGCGTGCCGTTCTACGATTGTTCTTTTCCATCCTTACTTAAGGTCTATTTAGAGAATATCTATGTCATGGGATTGGTTACGAGTTTCAGCCCCGAAGGACGGCCCATTGGCTTATGCAAGGCGAAGAAGCTTTATTATGTCTCCACCAGCGGGGGACCGTTTGACCCGCGTTACGGCTATGATTATTGGAAAACGCTTTGCCAAGATTACTTCGGTATCCAAGAGGTGGAGTTGATCTCCGTGGAAATGATCGATGTCTTCCCTGATAAGGCGGAGCGCATCTTACTGGATAAAATCCACGAAATCACACACCGTTAAATAGAATAAAGAAAAGCCGCTTGGGACCAGAGGGTTCGAAGCGGCTTATTTTCTATATAGATTATTGGGCGACGGGGCGTAAGGAACGCATCGACATCCACATCATTCTCATGCCGAAGGTGAACATGAAGAAGATGAAGGCGTATTGGGTCATGAAGAAGCCGATGGCCATGGAGAGCAACGCTGGCGTGAAGGAGGCCCAGTAAGCCATCTTCTGCGTCTCCCAGAAGGTGAAGATACGGTAGGGGTTCTTCTTGCCGCGGGTCATGATGAAGATGATCGCGCCGAAGAGGATGACAAGGCCGAAGTTGACACCGGCGAAGATGCCCGTGTATTGCCAGGTTTGAACCATCTTATCCGGTTCATAGGAACGGTTCATGACATCGGTGAAGAACTTGGTCACCTCTTCGACGTATTTGGCGTTAGTGGGATCCAATTTCTTTTCTTCGCGAAGCTGCTTGGCTAAGGCGGTGAAGTTGACGCCGTTAAGCTTATCGTAACGGCCATTCAAGCCGAGGGTGGTTTTGCCCGGGACGATTTTGCGGAAGGCGATGGTGTTCATGCCAAAGTAGAGGTAGGAAGCGAGAGGAGATTTGACGGAATCGTCACCGCGCGCCTCGCCGCTAAAGGGGTTCTTGTATTCGTTGAGGCGGGTGAGGAATTCGTTGTCGGTGACGTTCGAGCCTTCGTAGTTGAAGAAGACTTCAAAGACGGGCACCATCGAATCCATGGAGAAGCGGGAGACGGTGTACCATTGTTCGCCATAGAGGAGTTTCTCGCGGTCCTCGGTGGAAAGCTTGTAGGTTCCATTTTCGATGGTGAGGCTGATTTCACGGGAACTGTCGTTGGCGGGGTCATAAACGAGGGTATCCACGAAATTCGCCACGCCCTGGTCATATAAGCCAACCGGGGCAGCGAACACGGCCGAGGAGCCTTGGACATTGAGACGGCTCACCAACGTGGGGAGCACCGAGAGGACCACGGCGACCAAACCTAAGCCGATGGGGATGAGGTCGAGGGGGCCTTTCATGTTACGCGCAGATTTGATTACCGCGTCGTTGGAAATAATTGTCCCAAAACCCGTCTTGATGTTTTCGAGGGTCTGGGGGGACATTTTCTTTTTGTTTTTCTTCTTGTTTTTGGACATAGTTGTAGCTCTTTTGCTTAAAGCAAACAAAACGATACCTTAGTTTGTCCATTTTGCAAATAGGAAAAGGTAGAAGATGGCCTAGTTCGTCATATAATTCCACCGAAAAAAGCCGAATAATGGGGTATAATGTGCGGGTGAGCAAATTGAAACAAATATATCGTTGGCTTTCTATCGTGGGCCCCTCTTGCTTAATCGTGGCCTTAGGCTGCTATCTTTTGCCTTTGTTTACGACCTTTACTCCTTATGGGGAACGCATCGATTTCTATGGCTTTTGGCTGATCTTCGGCGGGCAGAGGGATTTCGTGCTTCCTTCGGGCGTCTATTCGTTTACGGCAAGATTGAGCCTTTACTTGCTCATTGTCTCTCAGTGCCTTTTGCTAGGGGCGGCGGGAGGCTACTTATCGCGGCATAGTGCCTTTAACGCACGCTTCTCCGCTTTGCTTGCGATCGGGGCGGTTGTCGGTATCTCCATGACACGCTTCCTTCTCTCTTTCACCATGAGCGTTCCCCAAGACGGATTCTTCTTCGGATATGGATTCTACCTGGCGCTATGTTTTGCCGCGCTTGGGCTTGCTATAATGATTTTGGCCAACATCTTCCAAATCCTGGTGAATCGGAGCAAAAAAAGTGAAAAACCAAACGAAAAAACCTCATTCTAAAGAGATTTTGCCTGCTGGTCTTTTCGTCGGTTTAGCAGGAATCGACTTAGTTTATCAGGTGGATGAACTGCCTAAGGAAGACAACAAAACCAAGACCAATAAATATGAAATCCGATTTGGCGGGCCGGCTTTTTTAGCGGCCAAAACGTATGTCTCCCTCGGGGGTAAAGCAACGTTGGTATCTTGTGTGGGGCATAGCGTCCTTGGCGAATTGATTCACCAAGAATGTTCTCAGTTAGGCATTATCTTGCGGGATTTGACGCCGCACGCCTCCATGCCCAATATTTCTTCGGTCTTCCTAAATCCGCGAAATGGGACGCGGACGATTTGCTCCGGCCAAAACCCCTCGCGCCTATTGCGGCTACCGACGTTAGGCGATTTTGGCTTTTGCTTATACGACGGCAATATGCCGACGGTGAACAAGTCCCTGCTTTCCGCATTGGAAGAGGAGTGCGTGCCTTTGATTTTGGATTGCGGCTCTTGGAAGCCAGGCATGGAGGAGATCTTGGAATTTGCGACGACGGCGATTAGCTCGGAGACGTTCCGTTCCCCTGATGGGAAAGATATTTTCGCCCTCGGCCAGGAATACGGTTTATTCGAAATGGCGATGACCCGGGGGAAGAAGCACATCATCTTTATGGAAACCGGCGAAAGAAAAGAGATCCCCGTGGTGGCCGTGGAGCATGCGGACACGTTAGGGGCAGGGGATGTCTTCCATGGGGCGTTTTGTTTCTACCGTTATAATGAATCGTTGGGACTTGAAGATAGTTTGAAAAAGGCTGCAAAAGTGGCCCATGATTTCGTCTCAAAAAGGACAATAAAATAAATTTCTCCGAGTTTTGCGGAGATTCTTTTGTTTTTGGCTCATGCAATCTCGCCGATAAGAGCGTTTAAATTATGCTTTACGTGGCCAGCAGACATGGTATATTAATGTGGCCTTAGGGCAATTGTTCTTTGAAATGGGGCC
>JAGAHY010000112.1 GCA_017626815.1 Bacilli bacterium
ATAATATCTTCACGTTGGTTTTTTATCTCGTCAGCCCCCATCAAAATAGCCCTGAATCCAAGTAGCAGTTCGTTCTCTTAAAACGCAGTTCGTTCTATTTCGCCCTTCTATGTAAGGGCTTTCTTTTATGCTATTGGAAATTACACGGGAGCGTTTTATGAATGCAGTTTCTAAATTCCTAGCGGGTAAGCGATACGGGTTCTACGTTACGATCCTCGTCTCGCTTTTAGCTATCGTCGCTTGCCTCGTCTACATGGCCTATTACGCCGAGTATGTGGCCATGATGTCCTGGCCAGCCGTCATCACTTTGATAAGCTTGGCGGGGCTCAGCATCATCTTGGCCTTTCCACGCGTTACCGCCAAATACGCCGCTGTTCCAGTAGCCGTTGGTGCGCTGGTGGCGGTGTTGCTTTACATCCGCGCCATGTACAACTATGTCGCTGTTGTCATGGTCAGTATTGACTTGGCCGGATTCAGCCCCCAATTCATCCTTTGCTCCGTTTTGTTCATCGTGGCGTTAATCGCCTCGACTGCTGATATTTTCTTTGCCCAGATCAAGGAGGAAGCCAACCATGGCGCAAACTAAACTAATCGTCAAAAAAGCCTTGCTTGTACTCAGCGCATATTTGCTGGGCTTTGGCTTGACCACGTCCGCGATCTTAAATTCGAACGAAGAATCCATCACCTCCGCCTTAGGACAAACCAATGTCCGCATCATCGATGAGGGTATCTCCGAAGATTACGACTATGAACACGGCTACCGCAGCCAATTCAAGAGCATCAAAGAAGTGGTGGCCAACGGCTTTAAGGTCCAAGAAGAAGAGCAAATCGAAGGTACCGTTTTGCTCAAAAACGACAACAATGCGTTGCCTCTGGCCCGCGGCAGCAAGGTTTCGGTTCTCGGCGCAGCATCCGCCAGCCCCTTCTTTGGCGCTTCCGGTTCAGGCGGTATCGACACCTCTGAGGCCGTCGGGTGGTACGATGCCTTCCGTGGCAAATACCGCGATAGCGAAAACATCAAAACCTTCGCTCAAGGCGAACCTTACTTTGAACTCAACGAAACCCTCGCCAAAAACTACTCCGCCTGGATGAAGGACCAAAACTATGCGCCCTCTTCCTCTACGATCCGCGTTCAAATCGGCGATGTCCCTTGGGATGTCATCGAGGGTAGCGATGGTGGCGTTTGCATCCCCGATTATGGCGATGCGGCGATTATGATTATCAAGCGCACCGGCGGCGAAGGGTATGACCTTCCGGCCACCAGCGGCAAATCGGAGCAATATGGCAACGTCAATTATGCTTCCCCCTCCACCAACGATGGCCATTTAGGAGATTACCTCCAACTCAATGACAACGAAATCTCCATTCTCGAAGGCTTGAAGGAACTCAAGAAGAAAGGCGAAGTGAAGAAAATCGTCTTGATTCTCAATATGGCCTCCACCATCCAACTCGATTTCCTTCAAAACGACCTCTATGACATTGACGCCGCTATCTGGGCCGGCTCGGTAGGGGAAGTGGGGACGGTCGCGGTAAGCAAACTCCTCACGGGCGAGGCCAATTTCTCCGCGGGCATGAGCTCCACGCTGTGGATGAACCATCTGCTCAATCCCGTCAACAACAATTTCACGGACCAGAACTATTTCTTTACCTATCCTAACTATGCCGACTATGGCTTTATGAACCCGGCGTTGCAAAACCAGTATCAGTCCTCCATGACGACATACATGGTTTATCAAGAGGGCATGTATCTTGGCTATAAGTACACCGAAACCCGTTACGAAGACTTCGTCATGAATACGCCTGAAGCTGGCGATTTCGCCTATGACGAGGTCGTGGCCTACCCCTTCGGCTATGGCCAATCCTACACGACCTTTAGCATGTCGAACCTTGACGTAAGCCGCGTTAATAACGATTACAAAGTCAGCATCAAAATCAAAAATACGGGCGAAGTAGCGGGGAAAACGCCCGTTCAGATCTATTTGGCAAAGCCTTATGGACAATATGCCAAGGACAACCAAATCCAGGTTCCTTCCATAGAACTTGTGGACTTCGGTAAGACCAAACTTCTTAGCCCGAACGAAGAACAAACCCTTGAGATCACGGTCCGCGAGAAATACTTCACGACCTATGATACTTTCGGCAAGGGCACCTACGTCATCATGTCGGGCGACTATTACCTCATCCCCGCCTTCAACGCCCATGAAGCGGTCAATCATCTCCTTGCCGCGAAGGGGTATACCGTCGCGAATACGGCTTCGAGGATGGACGAAGAAGGCGATGTGTCACTTACTTACAAAGCCCATTATGACGAAATCGATGCGGAAACTTATTCCCACAGTGAGAAAACCAACAAAGCCATCGGCAACCTCTTTGGTTTTGCGGACATGAATACCTATGAGGGCCGTGGCAACAACAAGATTAACTATTATTCCCGCGACCACTGGTCTTCTGTCCCGCTGCTTTCCCGAAACGATGACGGTTCCTTAGTAAAGAACAACGTCAAATTCACGATGACGCAGCAGATGGCCAATGAACTCCGCGACCAGATGGATTGCGGAAAAGTGGTCACCGAAGGGGGCGAATATCCTAAATATGGCGCGCAACACGGCCGTAAATTATTGGATTACCTCGAGTTGTCCTACGATAATCCGCTTTGGGATGAACTCTTAGACCAACTTACCTGGGAAGAGACGGTCGACCTCTTATCCAACGGACGTCACCGCACCCAAGCCATCCAATCCATCTTCAAGCCTTCCACCGGCGATGAAAATGGTCCTAACGGCTTCAAACAACAGTACAAATCCAAAAACGGCGGCACGAGCTTCTATGGTCCTACCAATCCTTATGCCGGCCGCATTGAAGATCCCGATATCGACAAAGGCTACACGACCACAGGCTTCTCCGCCAACTGTGTCTTAGCCGCTTCCTTCAACCGCGAAATCGCCGCCAAAGTCGGCAAACAAATCGGCGAGGAAGGCTACTGGTCTGGCCAATCTGGCTTGCTCGGCGGCGGCTTCAATATCCTTCGTTCCCCCTATACCGGCCGCACGGCGGAATACTACTCCGAAGACGCGATGCTCACGGGTCTAATCGGGGCTCCCGAAACTACTGCCATCGAATCGATGGGCGTCCATTGCTTTGTCAAACACTGCGCCCTTAACGAATCCGAGACCGGGCGCCATGGCGTTCAGGAATGGATCACGGAGCAGGCGCTTCGCGAAAACTATCTCCGCGCCTTTGAGATCGTCTTCATCGACGGTGGCGCGTGGAACACCATGACCGCCTTCAACCGCTTCGGCACGATCGCCGTCGCCAGCTGCGTCGAATTCGGACGCAATTGGCTACGTGATGAAATCGGCTTGCCTGGCATCGTCGAAACCGATGCCGCGGGCGATATGACCGATGGCGCTCACGGCGAAGCCTATATCTCCCGTATCTGCGACGTCTTCACCGGCGCCACCGATCTCAACGAATACAACTATGGCTCCTATGAAGCCAATAACCCGGACTATAACGGTTCTTCCTACACCTACAAGTCCTTCGCTCCCGTCGACAAAGGCGGGCCTGGTACCTATGGAAAACTCGGCCAGCAAATGCGCGAAGCCGCAAAACGCATCTGCTACGCCGTCTTACATTCAAATGCCATTTGCGGCATGTCTACCAGCACGCGGATTGAGCGAATCACTCCGCCCTGGAAATATGTCCTCAACGGCAGCCTCACGGGCATCTACTGCATTGCTGGAGCGGTAGTTGCCTGGGTGGTTGTCGATGGCATCCTCATCCTTATTAAAAAGCGTCACGCTTAACCCCATCCGAAAAAGTTGAATGAATTACGAAAGGAATTATCTATGAAAAAGACATTCTTCTTCGTTCTCTCAGCCGCGGTGCTAGCCATCGCGAGCTGCGGGAACAGTGATCCGGTCTCCTCGGCATTGTCTTCCCAGTCGTCGTCGACGGGAACCTCTTCTAAGGCGAGCGATCCCTCTTCTCAGTCTTCTAAGAGCTCGGATAAGAGCAATTCTCAATCTTCTGATGACGATTCTTATGATTCTGAGGACACATACGATTCTGAAGACACCTATGATTCTGAGGACACTTACGACTCCGAAGATACCTATGAATCCGAGGAAAGCTACGATTCCTTCGATTCCGAAGAATCTTCCGAAAGCAGCGTCTCTCAATCGGTGATGAGTTCCGAAGAACCCGAAGTCAAGCCGGCTCCATCAAACCATGTCGATCCCGACGATCCCGAACATGGCATCCGTTCCCAGTTTAAAAACATTAAAGAACTGGTCATGAACGGCTTCAAAGTTCAGGAAGAAGAGCAAGCGGAAGGCACCGTCTTGCTCAAAAACAACAACAATGCGTTGCCTCTTGCCAAGGGCAGCAAAGTCTCCCTATTCGGCAATGCTTCCACCGACCCCTTCTATGGCGCTTCCGGTTCCGGCGGCATCAACACCGGCGAGAAGATCGACTGGTATCAGGCGTTTAACGGCATCGCCCATACCAATCCGGATAACCCGAAAGAAAACGTCCAGGGCGATCCCATCTTTGAAACCAACGACACGCTTAAGAACAATTACAACACCTGGAGGCAAGATAAGAGCCTCAAAGCGGCGGCTTCTTCCTCTAAGACGTCCGTCAACATCGGCGACGTCGAATGGTCCTTAATCCAGGAAAGCGAAGGCGGCCAAGCCATTCCTCAATATGGTGACGCGGCTTTCATGATCATCAAACGTACCGGCGGCGAAGACTACGATTTGCCTGCGACCTCGGGCAGAAATGAAGCCTATGGCAACATGGCCAACAGCGATAAAGCCGTCAACATCAACGATGGTCACTTCGGCGATTATCTCCAGCTTAGCGATCGCGAAATGTCTATCCTTTCTGGCCTCAAGGCCTTGAAGGCGGATGGCAAGGTCAAGAAGATTGTCCTCATCCTGAACATGGCCTCCCCGATCCAACTGGATTTCCTTAAGAACAACACCTATGACATCGACGCCGCCGTTTGGGCGGGCGCCGTTGGCGAAGTGGGCACGGTCGCGGTCGCGAAGTTGCTCTGCGGCGATTACAACTTCTCCGGCAAGAACGCTTCGACCCTTTGGGCCAACCACCTCCTTAACCCCACCAACAACAACTACGCCGACGCCAACTATTACTTCAAATACGGTAATTATGGCGAATTTGGCTTCACCAATCCTGCCGAAACCGACCAGTACACCTCTTCCATGAGCACTTACTCGGTCTACCAAGAAGGCATGTATCTCGGCTACAAGTACACCGAAACCCGTTACGAAGACTTCGTGGCGCAGACCCCCAAAGCCGGTAACTTCGACTACAACGCAGCCGTCGCTTACCCCTTCGGCCATGGTTTGAGCTACACCAGCTTCGAGATGTCCGAACCCACCTTGACCCGTGCCGGCAGCGACTACAAAGTCTATGTCACCGTCAAGAATACAGGCGAAAAAGCCGGCAAAACCCCGGTGCAAGTCTATTTAGCCAAGCCTTATGGGGAATATGCCAAGAGGAACAAGATCCAAGTCCCGTCCGTCGAATTAATCGACTTCGGCAAGACCAGGCTCCTCGCCCCAGGCGAATCCCAACGTCTCGCCATCACGGTCCGCGAAAAGTACTTCACGACCTATGATACCTTTGGCAAGGGCACCTATGTCATCATGTCGGGCGATTATTATCTCATCCCCGCGTTCGACGCTCACGAGGCTCTCAACAACCTCCTCGCCGTCAAGGGCTTCAGCCCTGAAAGCACCGCTAACCGCATGGACGCGGAAGGCGACGCTGAGATGGCCCTTAAGGTCAACTATGCTGGCCTCGATTCGAAGACCTATGCCGTCAGCGAAGCCACCGGCAAAGCTATCGGCAACCTCTTCTCGTTCGCCGACATCAACACCTATGAAGGACGCGGCACCAACTCCGTCCAATACTATTCCCGCGATGATTGGGAGGCCGTCCCGATGCTCAGCCGCAGCGAAAGTGGCGTCTTGACCAAACACCCCGCCGTCTTGAGCATGACTCAACAGATGGCCAATGAACTCCGCGATCAAATGGATGCGAGCAAAGTCATCACCGAGGGTGGTGAATACCCCACCTATGGCGCGAATAACGGCCTCGCCCTCGTCGATCTCTACAACGAACCTTATGAAAGCCCGAAATGGGACTTGCTCTTGGATCAACTCACATGGCAAGAAACCGTTCAGCTTCTCTCCAACGGTCGCCATAAAACTATAGATGTCGCCTCTATCGCCAAGCCCGGAACCGGCGATGAGAACGGCCCCAACGGCTTCAACCAGACCATCCAGGCTGCCAAAGCCGCTGGTAGGTTCAATGGCCCGACCAACCCCTATGCCCAGCGCATTAACGATCCCGACCTCGGAAGCAAATACAATGGCACTGGCTTCTCCAGCAATGGCGTCTTAGCCGCGACCTTCAGCCGCGAAATTGCCGAAAAAGTCGGTAAGCAAATCGGTGAAGAAGGCTATTGGGCTGGCATGGCTGGCTTATTGGGCGGTGGCTTCAACATCCTCCGTTCGCCTTATGTTGGCCGTACCGCTGAGTACTATTCCGAAGACGCGATGCTCACGGGCTTAATTGGCGCCCCTGAGACCGCCGCCACCGAATCCATGGGCGTCCATTGCTACGTCAAGCACTGCGCGCTTAATGAATCCGAAACTGGCCGTCACGGCGTCCAAGAATGGATTACCGAACAGGCCTTCCGCGAGAATTACCTCCGCGCATTCGAAATCGTCTTCATCGACGGTGGCGCTTGGAATACGATGACTGCCTTCAACCGTTATGGCACCATCGCCGCCGCTAACTGCGTCGAATTCGGCAGAGGTTGGCTACGCGACGAAATCGGCTTACGCGGTATCGTCGAAACGGACTGCTCGGGCGATATGACTGATGGCAAACACGGCGAAGCTTACGTTTCCCGTATCTGCGACGTCTTCACCGGCGCGACTGACCTGAACGAATACAACTACGGTGACAATGATCCGGATTACACTGGCTCCACTTACACCTACGCATCCTTCGCTCCCACTTCCGCGGGTGGCCCGGGCACGTATGGTAACCTTGGTAAGGCGATGAGAGAAGCCGCGAAGCGCATCTGCTATGCGACCCTCTACTCCAACGCCATGGCAGGAAAGGTTCCCAGCAAATAATTTCTTCATCCAAGTTTCTCCTTGGGGAGGAGAGGGCTCCGGCCCTCTCCTCTTTTCTTCAGGAAGCCAGAATTCGGTGCAAAACCGCTTTATTTTGGAAAATACATAACAAGAATAGATATGGAATGAAAATGATTTAGAGTGAGTTCTTCGATGAGAAATGAGGAAAGGATGGTAGACTAATCACATGTTGGATTTCTTTAAAGGCTTTAAACGGCGGAATACTTCCGTGGAGTTGGTTCGCCTGCTCGCCATCTCGTTTATTATCATCGGGCATTGTTGCGTGTTCTCGGGGTTTTACCCAAATGCGAAAGACCTTTGGGGACATGGTGTTTTTTATTTCCATGACCTCTTATCCCAGGTTGGCAATGGGTTGTTCGTGGCCGTGTTTTCGTATTATCTCTTCTCCGATTCCGCGGCGAAGAAACCAACTTGGCCGCGGATGCTCTCCCTCTATATTCCATCTTTGCTTTACGGCTTTGCAATGTTTGCCGTCTTCGTCGGAACAGGGCATGAAGTGACGGAGAAAATCCATCAGCAGACGTTCTTCCCTTTCCTCTACAATAACTATTGGTTCGTCCGCGCTTACATCCTCTTCTTGGTCGTTTACCCGTTCTTTTATCGCATGTTGCTGTTCATGACACCGCGGCAACATGGCATCTTCATGGTCATCTTTTTCCTGTCCATCATGGCCATCGGCAGGCATGGCGATAAATTATGGGGCTTCATCGGGGCTTGCGAATTCTTGTGCATTTTCACGGTCATTGGCTTTTTCAAACGGATCCATCCAAAGAAACCACACATGTGGTACTTGTGGATTCCATTAGCTATCTTGGCGATAGGGGCCGTGTTTGGTTACGTCATGCTCACACATTATGTGGAGTGGTGGACGAAGTACCAAACCTGGATGAATAACTGCGTATCATTATTAATCTTGCCGGTTGTCGTTGTGATATTCCATGCCTTCCTTAGCCTTCCCGAGACACATGTCGCGCCGGTGAATTATGTTGCGAGGTGCTCGTTTGGCGTCTATCTCTTTAACGGCAATACCTGCAACATCCAATATGGCATGAAACATCTCATCCAGTATCTCGGAAACGACATGAATCTTGGACCGATGAAAGCCATCGTGGTTGCATGGGCTTTATATATGGCCATTGGTTTGGCGTGTGAAGCGGTGCGGATGCCACTTTTTGAAGCGGTGAAGCTCGGCGTGGCGAAGATATACCATCATTTCGTTAAAGAAAAGCCTTTGCAGGAAAACCATGAGGCAGAAGAAACGCGAAGTGAATAAAGAAAACGTTATGGACACTATGATGCCCCCTGAATCCATTCTTGTTCTTCAGAAAAAGGCTATCGACCTTGACTGACGTTGAATCTTTTGATCATTGTAGAAAAAATATTAGGATATTTTTCGTTTTTCCCGTACTATTCTTACAAAGTTTTTAGGAGGCAATTCCATGAAACTAATGAAGAAAGCATTACCTCTGGCCTTAGCTGCTTTGTTGCTGGCGGGGTGCGGTAAAAGCGGGTACGTTGGTAGCTACTTGTTCCAAATGGGCAAGAATTCTGGCGCCCACGTCACGGCCAATATCGATCTCTATAACGATGACTATATCTATGGCGGCGTGAATTATGGCAAGAAGATGCTGCTCAAAGGCCAAGTTCAAACCGGTCCCCAAACAAGCGAATCGAGCAGTAGCGAGGAAAGCTCATTGCCCGATGCGATCGATGGAGAATCTTTGCTTTCCGGGGGCATGGAGGCCGTCTTGCGTAAAGGCGTCGCCATCAATGGCTACTATACGGTTGGCGAAGACCGCCCCGAAGGAAGGAAACACCTCCAGCTTGGTTTCAACTTGGATTTCCTCGCGGAAATGCTCGAAATTGAGGTTGAGGAAGATCTTCAGCTCCCGCCTGAAGTCCTCCAGAACTTTATCTACGGCGAAATCGATTCCCGCAAGATTTACCTGCAAATCCCCGTTTCTTTTGCGGACTTGCAGATGCAACTATATTGGTATGGCATCGATTTCAATTGGCTGACCCTCTTGGACCAACTCGCCGACGCCATGCAGGATGAGGAATCCTCTTCTGATACCTCTATGGTTTCGTCCGAGTCCTCTTCTAGCGCGTCTTCAATCTCCTCGGAGGGCACTAGCTTTGAGCCACCCGTCGTGGTCGAAGCCCACGAACCCGGCACGAAGCCGACGCAAGACGATATCGACGAAATCAATAAGACCTACCCCCAAAATCATGGGGGTGAGAAGTTCCGTAACTTCTATACCATCTCTTTGGGCTTAACGAGACAATAAACCATGGAAGACAACGATATCATTATCCAAGTCGATCACCTCACCAAGGATTATGGCCATGGCAGGGGCGTCTTTGATGTCTCCATCAAGGTCCATAAGGGCGAATGCTATGGTTACCTTGGGCCCAATGGGGCAGGTAAATCCACGACCATCCGTCACATCATGGGCTTCTCCAAACCAACCGTCGGTTCCACCAAAATCTTTGGTATCGAAACCTTCGGCAATACCAATAAGATCCTTGGCGAAGTTGGCTATCTACCTGGCGAGCCCGCCATCCCCGCGGGGCTTGATGGCATGGGCTTCTTACGCATGATGCAGGACATGAGAGGCGAACGTAACGATGAACGTCTCAATTATCTGTTGGATCTCTTCCGCCTCGATCCTCATGTTTCCGTCAATTCCATGTCTCTTGGCGAGAAGCGCAAACTCGCCGTCGTGGCCGCGTTTATGAATGACCCTGAGGTATTGATTCTCGACGAACCCACCTCTGGCCTTGACCCAGTCATGCAGGAAGTCTTCATCCGCTTCATCATCGAAGAGAAGAAGCGGGGCAAGACCATCCTCCTTTCCTCCCATATTTTCTCGGAAGTCGACGCGACCTGCGACACGATTTCCATCATCAAAGACGGCAAGCACGTCTCCACGTTTAAGGCGGGTGATCTCAAAAACGCGAGCATCGTCACCTATAAAGTCCGTTTTGGCAACCTTGAGGAGGCCAAACGCTTTGCCGCGACCCAAGATACTTCCTATGAAATCAAAGACATCAATGAGAAACGTTGCCTCGTGACCGTCGATGTGAAACGGGATTTGTTCAAACGTTTCTTTGATGTCTTGTCTACCTTCAGAGTGAGGGAATTCGAAGAAAAACCCTTCACTTTGCAGGATTATTTCATGAGCTTCTATGCCGAAGAGAAAACCTTCGCCGGACTTAGCGGGGTGGAGGAAAACAAATGAGCCAGGCCACGTTTGATAAAATTAACTCCATGACCGAAGATGTCGTCATCGATGTCTCCCACCTTACCAAGGACTATGGCAAGGGCCGTGGCATCTTTGATATTTCCTTCAAGATTCCTAAGGGCAAAGTTTTTGGCTATTGCGGCACGAATGGCGCCGGCAAGACCACGACTTTGCGGCATATCATGGGTTTCCTCAAGCCCGATTCTGGGCAAGTCCGCGTCAATGGCATCGATCCTTGGAAAAACGGGGAAATCATCAAACCGCACATCGGTTATCTCCCCGGCGAGATTGCTTTTCCGCCGTTAGAAAGCGGCACCGCCTTCCTCCGCAGTCAAGCGGAGATGATCCATCTTACGGATATGAGCAAGGCCGAACGTATCATCAACGCCTTGCAACTTGATCCCACCGCGACCTTACGCCGCATGAGCAAGGGCATGAAGCAGAAGACCGCCATCGTGGCCGCCTTCATGCATTCGCCAGATATCTACCTTCTCGATGAGCCAACCACCGGTCTTGACCCGTTGATGCGCGAAGCCTTTATCGAACTGCTCGAAGAAGAGAAAGCCCGCGGCGTCACGGTGCTAATGTCCAACCATATGTTCGACGAGTTGGATGAGACCTGCGATTATGTCGGCTTCATCAAAGAAGGGCGCATCATCGACATCGTGGACATGGAGGAAATCCGTCATCGCCCGTTCCGCGAATTCCAGATTGGATTCAAAAATAGAGCGGAATTTGCGGAGGCTTTTCAGAATCCTCCCTGTGAAATCCTGCGTCGCGAAGAGGATTTGATGAACGTCTTCATCCGCGTCAACGCCGATAACGCCAACAAGGTCATCGCCGAAATCAAGAAATACGAACTTCGCCAAGTCAGCGAAATCAAATACACGTTACAACGCTACTTCATGGAAAGCGTCGGAGGTAAAGAAAATGACTAGTGCCGAAACCACCGCGATTGCCCGCACCCCGAAAAAAAGCGGCATCCTCTCCTTGCCCTTGCTCAAACAATCGATTCAGGCCAACTGGCTGCTTTGGTTGCTTTTGACCATCGGCAGCTGCACCATCTTCTTCGTCATTAATGTCGTCGTCTGTTCCAGGAACATCTTCACCAACGTCGACATGAATAGCGTCTCGACCTACGTCAGCGAAGAAAAGCTCAGCTGGCTACAGATTCTGGGCATGCTCGAGCAGATGGGCTTCTCCTTATCCCGTATCGAGGTCATGTCGCGCATCGACTTAAACTCCATCCTCAGTGACCTTGTCTATAAGATCGTCGGTGTCTTGCTGCCGATGATTTATGTCATGGTTGTCTCCAATGGCTTAATCGTCAACCAGGTCAACTCCGGTTCCATGGCTTATGTCCTTTCCACGCCGACGAGCCGCCGCAAAGTCGTGTTCACGAGTTTCTTCTTCCTCTTTGCCTCGTTGGTTTTGATGTACGTGGCCATCACCAGCATCGCTTTGCTTTCCGAATTCATCGCCGGCATCATGCGCGTGGCTAATGGTGGCGAACGGAACATGAACGTGCTTCGTACGGTGCTCCTTTGCTATTCCTCCTTCGCGGCGTTATTCGCGATCTCGGGCGTGTGCTTTGGGGCGAGCGCCTTCTTCAACAAATCCAAGAACGCGATTGCCGTCGGCGGCGGCGTGTGCGTCGTTTGCTTCCTTTGCTGTATCTTAGGCCTGTTCGGTAACAAGGTCTTCGTCAGCGTCGGTATCGGCGTCGAGGCCATGAACGTCTTTAACTATGGCTCATTGTTTACTTTCATCGATACCGAGTCGGTCAAGAACTTCTCTTATTTCGTCTATGGCAATCCCGATGCCGAGATGAGCTTATCCTGGGTTTGGGAGACGCTGGTGCTTCTTGGCATCGGCATCGTTTGCTCGGTCCTCGGTTCGGTCAAGTTCCTCAAGAAGGACTTGCCTCTTTAATCCAAATGATGAGATATGGGCCGCAAAGCGCGGCTCATTTTTCTTGTACGACGGGCATGCCGTCGGTCTGTGGTGAAAGTCCACAAGGGGCGTAGTTGCCGACGAACCCCAAAGCGACTCCCAAGGCTTGCGTCG
>JAGAHY010000113.1 GCA_017626815.1 Bacilli bacterium
GATAGCGCGTTAAAAGCTTTGCCGTTACGCTGTTTCTCGATACCCGCGTCATAATCGAAGCGGATCAGAGTCATCAGTTTCTCCAATGGTTTTATCGCGGCGCCGAATTGGCCGGCGGCAATATAGGTTTTCACTTGGCGAAGCAATTCGAGGTTATTCATAGCCCGACTCCTTTCTCAAACATTTCGTAACGGAGAATCATTTCCGCGTTGACGGGGTTATGGTGGGCGGATAAGGCAAGGTCGAAGTCCTCTTTGGATACCTTAAAGTATTGTCCCGCCGGAAGTTTGGCCTCCAAGACGCGTTTTAGAGTCCTTGTCTTGGTCTGGTCGAGGATGGACTTGATGTCCGCGCCGGAATAGCCGTCGAGTTGCTCGATGAGGTATTCCCTGGTGAGTTCCCCGCCTTCGAAGACATCGCGGTATCTTTGAAATTCCTTGTCGACGAAAAAGGCGCGCGCCTTCTCGTCGGGAAGCCGCACATAGATGGCGGTATCCAGGCGCCCACCCCGGACGAGCGCGGGGTCAAGCGCCCAGGGGCGGTTGGTCGCGCCGATGATGACTTTTAAGGCTTTGCCTTTGGGCTTAAAGCCCGACATACACGTCAGAAAAGTGTTCATGATATCGCGGGTATGGGTGGATTCGTCCGAGTCGCGGGAAGCGCACAAAGCGTCGATTTCATCGAAGAAAAGCAAGACGTTATCGTAACGTTCGGCTTCCTCGAAGATGGCCTTGATGCGCTTGGGGGCCTCGCCGACATACTTATCCAAAATGTCGGAAAGCACCACCACCGCGTAATGACATTTAAGTTCTCCGGCGATGGCTTCGGCGACGAAGGATTTGCCACATCCCGGCGGGCCATACATGATGATGCGCGCGCCGGCTTCGTTCTTGTATTTGAAGTATAGTTCTGGGTTATTCAAAGGCAAAAGGACATTGATGCGGATCTGCTCTTTGACCTCGGCTAGTCCCGCGACGTCATCAAGCCGCGTCGTCGGCGCCTTATTGGAGAATAAACCCGTCACCGCCGCTTGGATATCTTCTTCAGTATCGCCGCTAGGCTGCGCCTTCGTTTTCAAAAACGGGTTCTCGCCTTTGGATAAAAGCTCTTGGACTTTCTTCAATTTGGCGTTTTCTTTGGCAAAGCGCGAAGCCATCTCGGGGATGGCCGCGTTTTGGGAGAGCTCAAAAGAAAGCGCAATCGCCTTAGAAAGATATAAGCCCCCGTTTTCGACGTCATTGGCCTTGAGGCATTCCTTGGTGCGTGCTAAGGCCGCCTCATAGGACCGGTTCTTGCTTGGATAATCAAAGGCCATGGAATTAGAGGTCCAATTCGTCAAAGAAAGAATTGTCGGAAGGGGATTTTTGGGTGGCTTTGTCGGCTTTCGGGGAAGCGACTTTGGATTGGGCTGCGCCGGAGGTCATCAAAATCTCTTCCTTGAGGGATTCTAGTTCGGCGTTGCTCATCTCGGCGTCGCTGGAAGGATCGAGATTGGACATCATGGAATTGATGGATTCCATCGATAATTGGCCCTTCATCAGGGACTTTTTGAACTTCATGAAGTCTTTGTTATTCTTTTGAAGCGAGGGCATGGTGTCCATCATCTTGGCGGTTTTGCCGATGACGTCTTTCAAGCCCACGAAGCTATCCGCCACCTCAACTTGGATGAGGTAATTCTCAAACTGGCACTTGATGGCTTCGATGGAAGACTTCATGTTGCCGTAATATTTCATCGACCTCCCAAACATCCGGAAGCCATTCATGTCGTTCCGTTCGATGAGGCATTCTTTGGCCTTCTCACGGCACTTATCGATGCCATTGTCGAGCTTGACGATGATGGCATCGAACTGTTTGATGATGTCTTTGGCGTGCTGCCTTTCCTCCATCATCTTCATGCGGCGTTTTAAATCATTCATGGTCGTTACCTCTACTGTTTATTCGTTGCTTTTGCTAAACTCGGCTAGCTTTTCCGCCTCGGAGGCGACATAGCTAGGATGGAAGGAAGCGATGGCTTCCTCGAGAAGCTTACCGTTAAGGGATTCCACGGATCCATCATTTTCATGGGCGTCATCGAGAAGGTCTTTGGCCAGCTCGATGAGGTGGGCGCAGTCGCGGTTGCTATAATGTTTTTCCTCAAGGGTCTTCGCGACCTCCCCTAAATCGACGGAAGCATCGCAGATCTCCCCTAGCCCTTTCTCTAATACTCCCTCTAGGACTTGGCTTGAAGGCAGCGGGACTTCGAATTTGAGGCTGGCCCGGGAGAGGATCGCCCCATCGATGTCATACGGAGTGTTGGTCGCGGCGAGGACGAGCAAATTGGGGTTGGAGCAGAATCCTCCAAGAAGCTGGATCAACGTGGTCACGGCCGCGCGGTCGGTGGGGTCGCCGGTGTTCTTTTGACGGGACATCGCGATGGAATCGAATTCGTCGAGGAAGAGCACGCAACGCTCAAATTGCTTCGCGTATTCGAAGACGGCTTTGATGTTTTTCTCCATCAAGCCCGGCGTCCCGGACTTCAAAGTGCTGCCGATGATGGAGATAAAGGGCACAGTGTCGCCATGGAAGCGTTTGAGTTCGTTGCTTAAGGCGATCGCGAAATAGGTTTTGCCCGTGCCAGGCAAGCCATAGAGCAAGATGAAATTCTTGGGTTTGGCTTTGAGCTTTTCGCGGAAGGCGCGCTGGGCGTCGCTGGCGAAGAATTCCTTGGTGGCGATTCTCTTTTGCTTGGCCATGCCCACGACATCGTCGAAATAGACGTCTTTGAGGTCGCTAGAATCGCCTAGGAAGGAACGGACGTTGATGGTGTCCCCACCGATTTCGAATTCGTATTGGATATCGTCCTCTTCGGTTTCGATGATAGGCCGATTTTGTTTGGTTTCCTTGGGCGCCTTCTTCGGGGTGGAACGTTTTGGTGGCTCCCCGACATGAAGCTCGACCTTTAAGCCAAGGTTACGTTTGCATTCGTCGTAACGGGCTTGAAGCTCTTTGGCGATAAGCAAGTACTCCTGCTTTTCTTTGGCCGAGGTCTCGCGGTTATAGATTTCGTCGAGTACGTCCGCGGAGGAGGCGTAGCTATCCATGGCGGAAGAATAATCTTGGCGCGCAAAAGCCCCGTCGGCGGACCTACGGATGGAGATAAAGCGGTTTTTTAGGGAATTTAGGGGCTCCATCACTTGATTTTCAACGAGACGCGGTCATCGGCGGCTTGGGTTTCGATCCGTTCCTCGTAGCCCTTCATTCTCTTTTCGACCATGGCTTGGACGGCGACGTTGGTTTTGGTGTCGACGTTCATGCTGCCGATGGTGTCGCTCATCGAGCCGGTGAAGGCATCGATGAGGTTATTGGCTTTGGTGAAACTGGCATTGAAGGCGTTAAGGTCCTTCATGATGCCTTTGAGCTCCTTGGAATCGACGATGGTGCCGATGGAGCCAAACGCCTCGGACATGATTTTGGCCGCCTGGACGCGGTTATACATATCCTCGATGCGGTTGGAGACGAGTTTGAGGTTATCGCGGAATTCCTCGTTTTGGATTTTGGAGGTGAGGTAATTGGCGATGTTCCTTTTGCAACGCTGCTCCTCGTCGAGGTCGCCGTTTTTACGGTAGGAGATGGCTTGGGCGAGCTCTTCCTCAATCAAGGCATCGTATTTGTCGACGCCGGATTGAAGTTTGTTGATCGCCATATTGAAATTCATGCGCACTTCGATGGGGTCGAAGGGCTTTTCTGCTTTTTTGCCAAACATAGCATTACTCCTAAAACGAAGGGGACTACTTCTTCCCCAGCAACGCGAGTTTCTCCTCGCGGGTCATCTTGCGCTTTTCCTCGGGCGCCTGGGCCACATGCATCGCGGAAGAGGAGGCCGAACGGTTATTTTGCTTCAACGTCTCGCGGCTTTCGTCCATCTGTTTGTCGATGCCGGTTTGGTCGATGGCGGTTTGGGTTTGGGCCACTTTGGCGACGTCTTTGGCGATGATGGCGCGGGTGCCTAAATCGCGGACAAGTTGGTCTTTCTTCTTGGTCAAGGCGAGGCGGCCCGTATTGATATCGGTGGTGATGTTGGCGATTTCGTCTTTGATGGATTGCTCTTCGGCGTTAAGTTGCTCCGCTTCCATCACGTATTCATCGTCGTCCATGTCTTCCATGCGGTCGACGAGCGCGTCTTTGTTGCGGCTATTGAGGTCGCGGTCGCGAAGATAGGAAAGCTTCAGGGACTCTAGCTTCGTGAGGTTCGTCCTTAGCCTTAGGTATTCCTCATCGGTATAAAGGATATCCGCGATTTGGTTATCCTCCATGTCCAGCAATAGTCCACGAAGGTAATTGAGACCTTCGCCGACGGAAGCGAAATACCCGCCATGGCAAAGCATCGCGATCTCATCCGCGCGCTTGGCGATGAAATTGATCATGACGCCGGTGCCTTTGGCTTTAGGATTAAGGTTAATCCTGCCGAGGACATCGACCAATTCATGGGTCATGGTCACGAATCTATCGTCCGCGCCGCCGGCGTAAAGCTCGTTATGGATGAGGTTCAGCATGTCCCCGACGGCGGACTTGTAGTTATCGATAGTCAGCTGTTGCTGATAGGCGCGGTCGGCGTCATGCTTATCTTTCTTTCCGTTATCCACGGCGGCATTCACGCCGAGTTCCTTAGCGGTTTTCTCCTCGAGTTCGCGGCGGTGCTTCTCCTCCGCCTTCTCGGCTTTATGCTGTTTGATTTTATCCACGATGCTCATGTTTTCTCTCCTTGAAGGTCATTCTTTGGCTTTGGTGCCACAGATAGGGCAATAAATATCTTTGGGATCAAGTTCTTTGCCACATTTGGTGCAGAAACGCTTTTCCGCTTTGGGTTTTGGTCTAGGCTCGGGCGCTTGGCCATTATAGTTATAGGTATTGTTGTTATTCCGATTCGAGGTATCCGTGTTTTGGGCGTTGATGACGTCGATTTCATGCTGCTTGTTGCGCATATCGTCTTCGATTTCCTGCTGGCGGAGCTTATCTTTCTTGGCCTCCTCGAAGGAATCGAGGGCCGCTTCGTTGTATTTGGCGTTGATGGCATCGATGATGTCCTGGCTATCGCCGATGGGATTGAGTTTGAGGTCAATCGCGCTAGGCAGGAGCATCAAGCCCATATCTAAGAGCGTCTTGCGCATCAATTCGTCCTTCATGCCCTCGGACGCGATGGCTTTTAGCTCCTCGTAGACGGAGGCGTTGGTAGTCGTGACTTTGATGTGGGCGTTGGCCGCGGCGGTCATCATGTTGGTCAAAGATGGTTTGATCTTTTCAACCAACGCATTCTCCACTTCCTCAGGAGTGACGGTCTTGCCGAAATAGACGGCCAGCTTCTTTAAATCGGAGATGGAGACGCGGGCCACGCCGACAAGCGCGAATTTGGCTTTCGCCATCTTGTTGGTCTCCAAGGAAATGGTATGTTGGCCGGCGAAAAACGGAATCGCGATTACTTTTCTGGCCGCGGTAGGCTGATAGACGTAGGCGACGATACTACCGCCGATGGTTTTGCGGCTGAACGTCTCGCTTTTCCCCGAGGCGATTTTATACGTCCCATTAAGCAAGGCCTCCGTATTGGCGGCGACGCGGATTTGGACGTTGGATTTCTTCGTCTCAAACGTATATTTCTCGATTAAGTTCAGGTGCGGAGAAGCGACCGCTAAATCGATGACGTCGGTGAATAAAGGCATGGTTTACCCCCTAAAGAGCCCTTCAGGACTCGCTTTAGGATAATCATAACACGCATGCGCACGTAAGGAACGTATATTTCATGGGAAAAGGTGGAATTGGCAACGCCTAAATAGGCGGAATATCCCTATTAGCAGAGATTCGGTGGGACTTCTGCAGGGTTTTTCAAAAATAGCCAAGATTTCGCCTAGCAACGACGGATCCCTCGCGCGTGCGCGTACCTAAATTAAAAGAAGGCCGGAGCCTTCGATTAACGTTTGTTGCCAAGCTTCCCTTTGAGGAAGTTGGGAAGGATCTGCGAGCCCGGGGATTCCTCTTCCGTATCTTCGGAGGGCAGATCTTCGGGCTTTTGCTCGACGGGCTGCTCGCGGCGAAGCGGCTTATAGTCGGGAATCGAGGTGAAGTCGTATTCCTCGGTGAAGTCGCTGGCGATGACGGAGACGAGAATCATGTCATCGAGGTTCTCGTTGATGGAGACGCCGAATTTGATGTCGATGGCGTTGCCCGCCTGCTCGATGATGCGGTTGACGCACTCCTCGGCCTGATAAAGGGAGACATTGAGGCCGCAGGTGACCGCGCAGATGGCGCGCCTTGCGCCCGAGATGGAGGCTTCTAGAAGCGGCGAGGAGATCGCGCTTTCGGCGGCGTCGGCCGCTTTGCGCGGACCCGTGCCAAGGCCAAAGCCAATCAAAGCGATGCCCGAGCCTTTCAAGGTGCTTTGGACATCCGCGAAATCGAGGTTGATGACGGCGGGGAGCAAGATCAAGTCAGTGACGGTTTTCACCGATTGGGCCAACACTTTATCGGATTCCTCGAAGGCTTGGTTGATGGGCTTGTTGCCCGAGGCCATGAGGAGCTTGTCGTTGGAGACGATGATGATGGAGTCGACGGCTTCTTTAAGCTCGGTGAGGCCAAGGACGCTATTGGCGTTACGCGTCTTGCCTTCGAAGGCGAAGGGACGGGTGACGATGCCGATGGTTAACGCATGGGCCTCTTTGGCGATCGAGGCGACGACGGGGGCCGCGCCGGTGCCGGTGCCACCGCCCATGCCCGCGGCGATGAAGACCATGTTCGCGCCCTTGACGATTTCGGCGATTTTGTCTTTGGTCGCGAGGGCCGCCTTCTTGCCGATCTCGGGGTTGCCGCCGGCGCCAAGGCCTTTGGTGATTTCCTCGCCAAGGACGATGCGGTTGGGGGCTTTGGAGGTCGCGAGGGCTTGCTTATCCGTGTTCAAAACATAGAACTCGACGTTGTCGATGTGC
The DNA here is from genome assembly GCA_017626815.1 of Bacilli bacterium. Taxonomy (GTDB): domain Bacteria; phylum Bacillota_I; class Bacilli_A; order RFN20; family CAG-826; genus Alloenteromonas. The sequence continues at coordinate 6,954 of JAGAHY010000113.1, forward strand.
TCGTCCATCATGCGGTTGACCGCGTTGGTGCCGGCGCCACCGACGCCGATGACGACGATCCGGGCTACGGGTTCGAAATTATCTAAGTCCATGGATTCTTCCATTGTGCTACCTCCTAGAAAAGGGTGTTGGGGGATTATAAGGTATCGTTATCGGGGCCGACGTCCCTGCGGGGGCGTTTGCCTTTCTCTTTGGGGACGCGGGAGACGCTGCCCATGCCGTGGTAGTTGTCTTCGAGGGAGCCGACGTATTTCCCCGAGGTGATGAGCAAGCCTAGAAGCGCCGAATACCCTGGGTCACGCGCGCCGATGCTGCGCGGGACGAAGTAATGGATGGGCCTTCTGGGCAAGGCCGCTTCGATGAAGGGGCCGATGCCATGCAAGAGGCTCGCCCCGCCGGTGATGATGACGGGAAGGGTGTCGAATTGGCCGCGGTATTTGCTTAACAACGATTTCACCGCATTGCCGAGCACCGTCCCGTATTGTTCGTAATGGTTACGTATGATTTCGTTGAGGTGGGATTGGTGGAATTCCTCGCCACCGCCTTCTCCTTCTCCTAAGGGAAGAGGCGGGTCATAGGCGCGGATCTTCTCGCGGAAGCCGTATTCGCATTTGAGCTTTTCGGCGGTGGCGAGGGAGCAATCGAAGGCCTGGGCGATTTCCTCGGTGAGGTCGTCGCCGCCCGAATAGAAGGACGCGCTGCTATAAGGGGCGCCATCGCCAACAAGCGAGGCGGTGGTAAGCCTTCCGCCCATGTCGATGAGGACGTAGGAGGATGGAAGGTCTTTGTAACATTTCAGCAATTCGGCGATGCAATAGGTGGACACGCCCGACTTCTTCACGCGGAAGCCCGCCTGGTTGACGAGCCTATTGTAGGTCGTGGAGACGGCTTCGGGGAGGGCATGGATCTTGGCCTTGATGGTGATGGAGGTCGATTTGACGCCTAAGGGCGGGGTGTTGTAACGGGAGCCATCATCGAGGACGAATTCGTCCGGGATGATGTCGACGATGGTGTTACCGCCGGGAATGGCCTCCTTCTTGACGAGGGAGATGACGTTGGAGATATCGATTTTGGCGATCTCGTTGGTCGGGGCCACGACGTTGGTGGTCTTGTCGGAGACATAGACGACCAAGCCGATGGGCGGCAAGATGAAGCAGATCTCGCTGATGGAGATGCGTAGATGCGCCGCGGGGTCGTCGAGGTTATGGAGCTCGGCGAGGCTGCGGACGAGGCCGTTAGGGTCGGCGATTTGGCCTTCCTTGATGAGGCCCGGCACCTCTTTTTTCTTGCGGTAAAGCACGACGGGGATGCCGCCAAGCTCATATCCGATCAGAACCTTGATCGAATCCGAAGAGATTTCAAAGCACGCAGTGAGTTTTTCCATGTCCCGTATATATTAATATACGTCGCGGTCAATTGGTAGGGATTTCCGCATAAAATTAGTAGTTTTTTAGGCTTTTCATCGAGCCTTTTCGCCAACTTGCTTTATCGTATTACCAAGGAGAATTCTTACTCCATATGCCCCTACTGCCCTTTAAAGGACCAAAAAAGCCCCTGGGGAGGGAGAGAAGTCAGGGGCATTGGGAAAAGAGGCTAAAGTTAGGCGGCGAAATAAGAGGAGGTCGGGATGGACTCTTCCTCGGGGATCGAGACTTGGACTTCCTCGGCTTTGGTGGTATGCGTGGACATATCCATCGCGATGAGCACGGGGGAGGCGAGCGCGATCACGGCAAGGAGGGAAAACCCAAAACCCTTCATCGTGGAAACGAAACGGTAATAGCCTTTTTTATGTCCGGTCTTCACAAGTTTGTCTTTCATGGTTTTTCTCCTTTCGTGGCTTTGTCACGACGTCAGTCTTTGACTAAGACCCTTAGTTTCGCCGATGCGGCGCGGGGGTTGGCCGCGAGATCCTCCTCGCTAGGAAGGATGGGCTTCCTGGTGGCGAGATGGAATTTCGGGGTGGCGATATCCTCGGGTCTAAGGAAGATATCGTGGCGGTCCCCTTCTAATGTGGTGAGTTCCCGGAACCGGAGTTTGGTCATCCGGTCATCCAGGGACATGAAGGTGATGATGGCCAGCCTACCACCGCTAATGAGCATCCCTGGCGCGTCCTCAAGCATGGCTTGGAGGGCTTTGGCTTCGCCGTTGACCTCGATGCGCAAGGCTTGGAAGGTCTGTTTGGCGGGGTGCCCCTTTTTGGCTAAGGTGGCGGCGGATTTGGAGGACTTGATGATGTCGACGAGCTCCATTGTCGTCGTTATCGGGTGGTCCTGCCGGGCTTTGCAGATGTTCTTGACGATGCGGTAGGCATCGCGTTCTTCGCCATAGTCGTTGAGCACCCGGAGGAGTTCTTTCTCGCTGTAGGTGTTGACGACTTCGTAGGCGCTTAAGGGGGAAGTGACGTCCATCCTCATGTCGAGCCGCGCGTCATAACGGTAGGAGAAGCCACGCTTTGGATCATCGAATTGGGGGCTGGAGACCCCGAGGTCGGCCAAGATGCCGTCCACTTTGTCGACGCCGTAGGAGGCGAGGCACTCCTTCAACTTGGCGAAGCTGCTATGGATGAGGGTGAAGTTATCGCCGATCTTGGAGAGCTTTTCGCGGCTTTCCTCGATGGCGGTTAAGTCGAGGTCGAAGGCGTAGAGGTGGCCTTGGGGGATGGCTTGGAGGATCCGGCTGGAATGCCCCGCCCTACCCAAGGTGAGATCGACGTAGATGCCATCTTTCCTCAGGTTCAACGCCTGGATGGAAGGTTCCAGCAATACGGATACATGTTCCATCGATCAGGCTCCTTTGAGGGTCAGAGCATCGAAGCTTGCGCCATTGATGACCAGGTACCTGGCGTAGGCCGCCTTATCCCAGATCTCGAAATGGTCGAAGACGCCGATGAGGGTGACTTCTTCGCCGATGGCGTAGTCTTCCAAGAGCTGTTTCCCGAGGAGGATACGCCCTGCGGCGTCGATTTTTGTGGGAGAAACGCTGGCGGCCGCGATACGCATCTTGGCCCGCTGGGCCGGGTCTTGGAAGTTCATGGCCATGTATTCGGCCATGTACTTCTCGAACCCTTTGGGGTCATAGACGGCCAGGCAGCCTTCGTGCCCACGTACGACGAACGCTTCTTTCTCGAACCCTTCGGCCAGCTTCGTTGGGATCAAAAGCCGGCCTTTGTTATCGAGATTTCGGTGATACGTTCCATAGTACATACGTTTTTCCCACTTTTTACCACCTGTTGACATAAATATAACCCGAAGGGTGATTTCGGGCAATATCTTTTTGATATATTTTTTCGATTGGTTAAATAAAAAAGTCATGTCCAAAATGACGGAAATAAAAATTTCACGTCCAAAATCTCGTAAAATAGTCATCTCCAACCCCAAGGCTTCATCAATAGAAAGGAGCGTAACTACATGGAGTCTAAATGCACGAGATACAC
>JAGAHY010000114.1 GCA_017626815.1 Bacilli bacterium
ATTTGAACTATTAATGGAAGGACTGAAGGAAAAGCCTATCGTTCCTTTGTTTCTTTACGAAGTCGCCAGATGCTATCGGCTTGGTTTAGGCGTTACGAAAAATAAATCGAAAGCAAAAGAATACGAGACCCTTTGGCTCATCCATTCTTCGCGTTCGTAAATATAGTGAAGGCTTCCGAATGGACTATTAGCCGTTTTTGCCGCAAAAGTTCCATATTTTTTTGATTTAAATTACTCTGATTAAGGGCTGATTCATGGGTTCAACCAACGGTTTGTTTTCGCCATAGACGTTTTGTTTTACGTTAATAGCGAATGAGGAATGAACAATGGACTCATTCAAAATCGAAAAGTTTATCGCAGCCAAGCGCAAAGCGAAAACTTAACCTAATTACAACTAGCGGAACGCCTATGCGTGATCGACCGCGCGGTTTCCAAATGGGAGTGTGGCAAATCGTTGCCGGATTCCTCCGTTATGTTGGAACTGTGCGAGACGCTCGGTATCAGCGTCAACGAATTATTGACAGGAGAGGAACTAGAAATGGAACAATATAGCAAACAGGCGGAGGCGAACCTTCTTAACGCCATAAAGCAAAAAGAAGAGTCGTACAAAAGGCTTCTTCGATTAGAGATCGTGATTGGGATCACCGGGACGGCGGTTTTCCTCGCGGTTTTATTTGTCGCCGTGCTCGGCCACGCTTATTGGGGACTGCCCCTTTGGGCCATGATCACGTTGAGTGCAGTGGCCGTCGCGATGTTCTTGGCCTTCACTTTATTGGCTTTACGCATCGAACAAAAAGGAGCTACTACGAATGCCGAGCATGCGGTCATCGGCATGTCCCGACATATGGTCAGGTCCTCCTTGCCCCGCATGTCAATCGAAGCAGGTTGATGAAGTGCCTTCACTGCGGCAAAAGAACCTATCAAAAGAAGGTTCTGTCGGAAAAAGAACGCGGCCCCAAAGAACAGTAGGGTGGAAAAGTGAAGGAAAGGCGCTGACGGACGAAATGCCCCCAGTGCTTTTTAATGGGAACGAAAAATCGCGACAAACCAAATTCTCCTCATGTCTTCGTCTCACGATTGCATAACGCAGTTTCTGATGACTTATATCGGAAATACGCCGCGATTCGTCCATTATTTTCGTTTTATGGCGCTATCAACAAGACCAAGGAATAGTGGGTGCGGACGGTTGGGACGAGACTTGAATTCGGGATGGAACTGGACCCCAATGAAGAAATCGTTTGGATATTCGATGGTCTCTACGATGTAGCCGTCGGGCGATGTTCCGCTGAGAATAAGTCCGTTGTCTTTTAGCGTGTCACGGAAGTCATTATTGAATTCATATCGGTGCCGATGACGTTCAGAGATATTCTCCGCTCCATAAAGGGAACGGATTAAAGTGCCTTCTTGGAGGACGCAGTCATAATGGCCTAAACGCAAGGTGCCACCTTTGTCTTTGCCATCATCTTGACCAAGCAAGAAGTCGATGACTTTGTAGGGGGAGTTCGGATTGAATTCCCTGGAGTTAGCGTTATCTAAACGACAGACATCGCGTGCGAATTCGATGACGGCAATCTGCATGCCAAGGCAGATACCCAAATAGGGCAAATTGGATTCGCGGCAATACTTGGCCGTCGTGATCATGCCTTCGATGCCACGCCCTCCAAAGCCACCGGGCACGATGACCCCATGGCAGTCCTCGAGTTTCTTAGCGACGTTATGATCATCGATGGTCTCGGAATCGATCCACTTGATTTTGACTTTGCAACCAAAGGCATATCCCGCATGGGCTAAAGCTTCCGCGATGGAAAGATAGGCGTCATGAAGTTTGACATACTTGCCCACGAGACCAATCGTGACGTCTTGGTGAATATGCTTGATTTTGTGAACGAGTTCCTCCCATTGACGAAGGTCAGGGCGCTTGGCTTTTAACTGAAGCTCTCGGCAGACGATATCCCCGAAGTGCTGTTTTTCCAGCATAAGCGGCGCTTCGTAAAGAACGGGAATGGTCCGGTTTTCGATGATGCAATCTTCCTTGAGATTACAAAATAGGGCAAGTTTTGCGAAGATATCCTTCTCTAGACGCTTGGAGCAGCGAAGCACGAGGATATCCGGATTGATGCCCATTCCCTGCAACGTTTTCACCGAGTGCTGGGTAGGTTTGCTCTTATGTTCTTTGCTGCAATCAAGGAAAGGAATCAAAGTGACGTGGATGAATAGGGCATTGCCTTTTCCTGCCTCAAGCCCAATCTGCCTCGCGGCTTCTAGGAAAGGCTGGCTTTCGATGTCGCCGACCGTTCCGCCGATTTCGCAGATCAAGACATCGGGATTGGTATGGGCGACGGCGGAGTAGATGAATTCTTTGATCTCGTTGGTGATATGGGGAATGACCTGCACGGTTTTTCCAAGATACTCACCGCGCCTTTCCTTGTTTAATACGTTCCAATAAACCTTGCCCGTCGTCAGATTGGAGTAGGCGTTAAGGTCTTCATCGATAAAGCGTTCATAATGGCCGAGGTCAAGGTCGGTCTCCGCGCCGTCCTCCGTGACATAGACTTCGCCATGCTGATAAGGAGACATCGTCCCGGGGTCCACGTTGATGTAGGGGTCGAGCTTTTGGGACGCGACTTTTAAGCCTCGGGCTTTCAATAATCTTCCTAAAGATGCGGCCGTGATGCCTTTGCCTAAACCTGAGACAACCCCGCCTGTCACAAAGATAAACTTACACATAGTTGATGCCTCCAAAAAAAGAAAACAACACCTTGCGATGTTGGAATAAGTGGTGTCGATAAAGCACTTCAGCTCTAAAGCGTTTTTGCGGTGCAATTTTGCTGGCTGCAGTCCAACAAAATTCGCCTAAAGTATAGGACCATAGCATCGTCTGTCAATGCCAAAATGCAAGATTTCATCGCACTTTTTATTGATACTCATTTTTTACATAACGGTCGTGAATCACTTACATGCACTTGGGGGAGGCGACTGCTTTTTTATGTTTCTTTCCTCTGGACTCGAGGACGCTTTGAATACCTAATTCTTTACTTAATCCTGCTCGGTGAAGATAATAATCCGCATGGAAGTTCGCAAAGAGAAGCCAAACCCCTTTTCAAAAATGTTCCATTTTGCGCAGAGCAAAAAGGGCGGGATTTTTCTCGACGTGGTTTTCATGGTTTTGTCTTTTGCCTTAGCGTTTTCGCTCTTATGCGTTCTTTTCGCTAGCCATGGCTTTGAACCGTTCAATCCAGAAGGGCCATCGACGATGATGATGGACCAGAGGGATCAATACATCAGTTATTTACGTTATTACCAGGCGGTGCTGCGGGGCGAAGGCAGCCTTGTCTATACTCTCGGAAAAGTATTCGGCGGGGACTTCATGTCCCTCTTCACCTATTATCTCGCCTCGCCGTTTAATTTATTGATTGTTTGGATAAACGAGGCGAGTTTGCCGACGTTTTTTACGTTTTCCGCAATGGCTAAATTATCCTTTGCGGCGTTAAATTTCTACCTTCTCTGTCGGTTTACCCTGAAGAAAACGACCCCACTTTATATTGCGTTCGGCCTCGGCTACGCCTTGATGTCCTATAACCTTATCTATATGTCCAATTTCATGTATCTGGACGGAATCATGGTTTTGCCCTTAGTCATCCTTGGCATTTTGTTTTTGGAAGAAGGGAAACACCGCTGGCTTTATTTGGTTAGCTTGGCCTATGCTTTAATGACATGCTGGTACTTGGGCAGCATGATTTGCATCTTTGCGGTCCTGTTCTATTTATCCCGCTTGCTTGTAGCCAAGAACCGATTGGCTTTCACGTTGCGCTTTGGCGTATTCTCATTTCTTGCCGGGATGCTGGTCGCGGCATTTTGGCTCACGGCGTTCTTGCATTTCGAAGGAACCAAAGCCACCTCGTCGATGCCCAAGGAAAACAAGTGGTTCCCTTTGACCATCTTCTTTTCGGGTTGGCTCGAAAACTCCTATTCAAGCCGTTCTGACATATCCCGCAACACGGGGTATATGACTATGTTCGTGGGCATGGCCCCTTTGGTCTTTACGTTGCTCTATCCCTTCAATCCCCGCTATAAGGTTAGGGAACGCCTTGGCGATTATGCCTTGTTCCTTATCCTTGTTGTTTCCTCTTTGAGCAAGATCTTGTCCGCGTTATGGCACGGCGGGAGGGAGCCGAGTTGGTTCCCGACCCGTTTCTCCTTCTTGATGGGATTTTTGGTTTGTTTTTTAGCGGCAAAAGAAGCGGTTGAAGTAGGGGCCACGAAGAAATATGGGCTCTTACTACCCACGGCCCTTTTGGGTGTCGTCTTACCGGTGGTCTTACTTATTGACAACCAATTAAGTGAAACAGACCCCGCCTATTACTCCCTATCCGGCATCTCCTTAGCTTTATATTTGATTTCGCTTGGCCTAGTAACCGCGTACCTTTTCCTGCCCCAATGGAAAGCCCATTGGAAGAATCGTATCAAAGCCCCTTTGTTTGCCGTCGGCATTATCATCATTGCGGCTGTGTCGAGCTATCGTGGGGCGTGCCGAGTCGTGGAGACGAATTTATCTTCGAATACGTATGCGCCCTCCTCTTTATACCAACGTGATTGCGCGTTATCTCCCGCTATTAATTACGTCAAGGGCATGGAAGCGTCACCGGCATTTCGTATGGAAACGACGTTCAACCGCCCTGGCGGCACCAATGTCATCAACAACAACCCTTTGTTCTACCAATACAATGGGCTGAACCATTATTCCTCCACGGAGAAAAAGAGCGTTTCGAACTATATGAAGAAGCTCGGTTTCCACATCAATTATTTTTATGAGACGTATGACGGGGGCTCTACCGCGGCTATCAATTCCTTTTTAGGGGTGAAGTATTTAATCGACGATGGCGAGGGAACCGGCGCTATGGAACCTATTTTCCAACGTAACCCCGAAAGCGTCTATCAACCCATTTCTTCCCCTGAACGCATGGACTACAGTTACATGAAAAACGATTTCGCTTTGCCATTAGGGTTTGTCACGGAGTCCCATGGCGTTACTTATGTCAATGAAGGAACGCATATCGAAGGACGTCAGAGCACGTATTGGTTTGACGACATCGAATACCAAAACTCTATCTATAGCTCCCTGACAAAGGCCATAAGTCAAGATGGCAAAGCCAAGCCCATCTTTAACGCGATCCCCGCCGAGGTCAGCTTATCCTCGGGCCTTAC
>JAGAHY010000014.1 GCA_017626815.1 Bacilli bacterium
TGTCCCTTGGGGAGTTCGCCTTTGGCCGTGGCGACGGCGGCGAAGCAAGGAACGGTCGTGAGGTTGAAGATCAAGAAGGCCAACAAGCCACCTAAGCTGATGCCAGTGCCGACGACGAGGGCTTCGACGGCGGCTTCCCCGCCAGCGACGGTGATGAAGGCGTCCGCGACGACTTCCTTAGCGACCAAGCCTAAGCCGGAAGCTAAGGTCATGACCCAGCCTTCGCCAGCCAAGTTATTGCCGAAGCCAAGCGGATAGAAGATGGGGCTGACCATCTGGCAGATATTCTTTAAGATGGAGCCTTCATAGGCGGCCACGGGACGGCCGAAGTCGTCGACGAGGGAAGGAATGTATTGCCAGGAGGGGGTGAAGTTGGAGAACACCCAGATGAACAGCGCGGCAAGGACGATGATGGTGGAGGCTTTCTTCACGAAGCCTTTGGTTTTATCCCACATATGGATGCCAAGGGCTTTCCATTGGGGAGCGTGGTAGGCGGGAAGTTCCATGATGAAGGGCGGGACTTTCTCGCGTTGCGTGGTCCAGTGCATGAGGATGACCATCGCGATGGCCAAGATCAAGCCAACCAAATACATGGATAAGCCAACCAAGTCTGCGTTCCAGCCCCAGTTGGAGGCGAGGATGCCGGCGACGGCGGAGACGGCGGTCACTTTCGCGCCGCAGCAGAAGAAGGCGATGACGCGGATGGTCGCGGTGCGTTCTTTATCGGTGTTGAGGGTACGGGTGTTGATCATCGCGGGGACGCCACAGCCATAGCCCATTAGCATCGGGATGAAGGCGCGGCCGGAGAGGCCAGCGCGGCGGAAGATACGGTCGAAGACGAAGGCGACGCGGGCCATGTATCCGGAATCTTCCAATAAACTAAAGAAGAAGAATAGGCAGAGGATTTGCGGCAAGAAGCCGATGACGGCGAAGAAGCCATCGTTGATGATGGAACCGAGAAGGCCAATGGTCCAATCGGGGGTCCCGATGTTGCCTAAGCCGGTCTCGATGCCACCCCAAATCCAACCGGTGATGCTATTGACGAAGTTGGCGAAGATGACGCCGATGGAATGGATGCCGCCTGGCGCTGAGACGACGCCATTTTCAAACTCGGTCGCATGCCAGAACAAGTCCTCGAAGGGGCTGCCGGCGAAGCAAGAGCCAAATTGGACGCCCATATGGCCGAGATAGAATAAGTCTTCCGAGAAAACCAGGTGGAAGATCAAGAACAAGGCCACAAGGAAGATGGGGATAGCGGCCCAACGGTTGGTGAGCACGCGGTCAATCTTGTCCGAGCGGGTCAATTTGTCCTTGGCGGCGACTTTTTTGCCTTTGCGGGCGCCGACATAGTTGCCGGTGATGTATTGGTAACGCTCGTCGGCGGAATCGGCTTCGAATTCCTCGCGCTTATCTTCCGGAAGGAGGGCGCGGCACTTCTTGACAAGTTCGGCGTTGGCTTCCACTTCTTTCTCGTCATTTTCGAGAGCCTTAATGGCGTGGAACAAGGGGTGCGTGACATCCTGTTCTTCGTAAATTGAACGGGCTTTGACGATGGTTTCTTTGTATTTTCCCTTTAAAAGGAGGGAATCGCCTTGGCGCGGCTTACCCGCTAAGGCGCTAGCCGCGTTCATCAATAAATCCAAGTTCTTTTGACGAAGCGCGGAGATGGCCACGACGGGGCAGCCAAGCTGTTTGGACAATTCTTCGGTATTGATGGATTGGCCATCTTTCTCGAGGACGTCGGTCATGTTGAGCGCGACGATCATCGGCACATCCATCTCCATGATCTGGGTGGTCATGTAGAGGTTGCGTTCGAGGTTGGTCGAGTCGATGACGTTGATGACGACATCGGGTTTTTCATTGAGGATGAAGTTCCTCGAGATCACTTCCTCAGGGGTATAAGGAGAAAGCGAATAAATACCCGGAAGGTCCACCACTTCGATGGCTTCCTTGGTCTTTTTGTTGCGGTAGACGCCCGCTCTCTTCTCGACGGTGACGCCAGGCCAGTTTCCGACGTATGCCGTAGCGCCCGTAAGGGAGTTAAATAAGGTGGTTTTGCCGCAGTTTGGGTTACCGGCAAGGGCAACGATGATACGCTTTTCTGCCATCTTACTTGCCCTCCTTCATCTCGATATCCACATTGACGGCTTCATCTTTTCGTAACGAAAGCTCATAGCCGCGCAACGTGATTTCGAGGGGGTCTCCTAACGGAGCCTTTTTGCGGAGATATACTTCCGCGCCCGGGGTTAATCCCATATCAAAAAGGCGGCGGCGTACTCTCCCTTCGCCATGGACTTTGACGATAGTTCCCGACTCGCCGATGGCGAGCGTGTCCAAGGTCTTTATCATAGTCATCTCTCCTTCTAGGCCACAAAGATCTTCGAGGCCGTGTGACGGTCTAACGCGAGGCGGGAACCCTTAACCAGAATCACCACCGCGCCTCCTTGAGACGAAAGCACTGTGACAATAGCATCTTTCACCAAGCCTAAGGCGGCGAGATGAGAGATTTCCTTCGGGTCGGTGCTGATGCGCACGACGCGAAGTTCTTGGTTTATTGGGGCGATGGTAATGGGCATAAGTATTCCTCCCGCGTTATCGCCGCTTGTTATGATAAACGACTAAGACGCGATTTCAAGTATAAAGTTAAGTTTTATTAACCTTCGATGTTAATTTCGGTTAATCCACGATTATTTTTCAGGCGTTATGGGCTTATCCGAAGAGATGGAAACCCTTTTTCGCGGGTTCCTTCTTCTCCCCGAGGACATGATAGCCACCCGCTTCGATGTTGGCTTTGGCGGCGGAATAATCCACTCCTTCTTCCACTTCGAAGGTCGCGATGGCTTTGCCGTGATTCGCTTTCACTTTTTTCGCGGAAGGCAGGGCTTTACGGATCATATCGCAGACATGGGCCTCGCACATGGAACAATGCATGCCTTCGACGTTTAATGTGACTTTTTCCATAACGGTTAATCCTCAATAATTAATCTTAATTAACTTGCATAATCATACATTCTTTATTTCACATGGGAAGAGTAGAATCTTACCGAGGTATTTAATTCATGGATAAGATTATTCAGCGTTTCATCAACTATGTGAAAATCGACACCCAATCCGACGACACCAGCGATAGCGTCCCTAGCACCGCAAAGCAATTAAATCTTTCGCGCAAATTACAAGAGGATTTAAAAGAACTCAGCATCCCTTCCGAACTCGACGAATTCGGTATTGTCTACGCGGGACTCCCAGGCAAGGATGGCCTCGATCCCATTGGCCTAAACGCCCACGTCGACACCGCCTTAGAATGCTCTGATTACGACGTCAAACCACAAATCATCGAAAACTACGATGGCGGCGTCATCGAGCTTGGCCACGGCTACAAAATGTCTCCCAAGGAATTCGCTTCTTTAGGCGAGCATGTCGGGGACACCCTCATCACCACTTCCGGTGACACTTTGCTTGGCGCGGATGACAAAGCAGGCTTAGCCCTCATCATGGCGGCCTTGGATTATTTCGTCTCCCATCCCGAAGTTGAGCATCACCCGATCCGCGTCTGCTTCACCCCCGACGAAGAGATCGGCCGTGGACCCGACCACTTCGACCCCAAGAAATTCGGCGCCAAATACGCTTACACTATAGATGGTGGCATCTATGACTCGGTCGCCTGCGAGACCTTCAACGCCGCCCACGCCGACGTCATCCTCCATGGCGTCTCCATCCATCCAGGCGAAGCTAAAGGCAAGATGGTCAACGCCTCCGACCTCGCGATGGCATTTGACCGCGCGTTACCTGAATTCAAGCGCCCCCAATACACCTCGGGTTATGAAGGCTTCAACCACCTCACCGGCATGACCACCAGCGTCGACGAAGCCCGCATGCACTACATCATCCGCAACCATAACCGCGCTCTGCTCGAGGAACAAAAGCAAGAATTCGTCAAAGCCAAGGAAGAAGTCTTAAAAAAATATCCTGCCGCGACGATTGAACTGACCATTGGCGACGATTACCGCAACATGAAGGAAGTCATCGATACCTGCCCCGAATGCGTGGACAAGATTAACAAAGCTTATGCCAAAGTTGGCGTGACGCCGCGTTATGAGCCCATCCGCGGTGGTACCGACGGCGCAGGCTTCTCCTTCAAAGGCGTCCCGACGCCAAACCTGCCTACCGGCTCGTATAACCATCACGGCAGATTTGAATATCTTTCCGTCAAAGAATTCAATATTATCCTGCAAATCCTCATTGAAATTCTAAAAGCATAAGGTAGCGGCGGCCCCTAGCGGCCGCCGCTTTTCTTTCACTGCAACCAAGAAAAAATCCGGCACATTTTCATGTCCGGAATTGCGTTCGAGTGGCTGGGGTGACTGGGATCGAACCAGTGCATGCGGATTTCAGAGACCCGTGCCTTACCGCTTGGCTACACCCCAAGGCGAGATTATTGTACGCGTTTCACCCGCGCGGTCAATAAGCATTTTCGTCTCTAGGAGACATTTCCTTCCATGAAAACAGCACGGCATTCCATTTTTATCGATATCGTGTACCCTTTCTACATGCCCACATTTATCGATGCCCACGCTCATCTTGCCTCTTGGCCAGATATAGAGACCTGCAAACGGAACCTGGTTCAGGGAAACGATACCCATCACATTGAAACCGCCCTGATTTCCCACCCGGATTGTTCTTCTTTTCCCGGGGAACGCGGGGCTTCGCGCATCATCTCCGCCTATGATGGTTTGCAAGAATGCCTACAACTCGCCAAAGAAATGCCCGGGCGTTTTTATGTCGCGGTTTGGGTTAAACCCCTGATTGAGCCCACGCCATCGAAAGAACTTGTCGATTTGATCCACCGGCATATCGACTTCATCAAAGCCATCAAGCTACATCCTTTCTGCGAACGCATTTCTCCTGACGACGAACGGATGGAGCCTTACTATCAGCTCGCGAGGGAACTTAGCCTTCCCATCCTTTCCCATACCGCTTTAGACGAGCATTCTTGCATCGCCAAGCTGGTCAACGCCGCCAAGAAACATCCTGACCTCAACTTTGTTGCCGCCCACTTAGAACTAGGCAGCGACCACGAATATTCCATTCGCGCCTTAGCCGAAGTACCGAACGTTTACGTGGACACCGCCTGGGTGGACTTATACCACGCAAACAAAGCCATGGACATCCTTGGAGAAGACCATGTCATGTTTGGCAGCGATTCCCCCATCGACGGCCTCGCGACACTCGATAATCCCTTATATCAAGAATTTTTCCATAACACGCTTGGTCTATGGGAAGGGCGATTTCGCCGCTTGATGGGCGAGAATGCGAAGAACTTCTACCGCCTTTATTAATCCTTCAATCCTATTTGCTTTCGCTTTTTCCGTGATAACATAAGAAAAGAATAAGGAGATCCCCATGAAAATATTGCTTGTAGGATTCAAGAGATACAGCACTCATGAGAACAACCCTTCCGAGCTTCTCATCTCCAAAATCCAACGTCCAGACGTCAAAGGGCTCATCTTAGACATCAATTTCGAGAAAGCCAAAGAGCTTCCCGCGATCATCGCCGAAGAAAAACCCGATTATATCATCACCATGAATCTCTCTCCCTACCGGAAAGAGCCCACCATTGAAGAATACGCCTATAATGAAATCCGCTCCGTCCAGCCTGATGAAGCCGGCGTCACCCATACGGGCGAGCCCATCATCGAAGGCGGCCCGCGTTCCTTGAACTCCGCCTTGGATATTCCTTCCTTGCAGAGCTTCCTCGCTTCCCGCGGCGTCAATTGCTCCATCTCCGTCGACCCGGGACTATGGATCGATAACGAAGTCAGTTACCTTGCGCGCTACACGGGTGTCCCCACGGTCACCATCCATTTGCCCTTGCTCACCGACTATCCTTTAGAGGACGATCTTGAGCTCATCGAAGGCGTGTTCGAATTCTTCGACTTCATGAATTAAGCGCCGTCGATATTGTCTTTATACGAACTGGATGAGGAGCGGTACCCCTGCTCCTCTTTTTCTTTGGCATACGAAAGCGCGTCGGAACCTTTGATTCCGGATGCTTTTTTGTTGGATTTAACGTATTTCTTTCGGAATTTTGGCATGCAAGCATTATACTTCAGCTATGAACGGAATCCTATTACTCGCGGAAGGCTTTGAGACTGTGGAAGCCTTGTGCACGCTTGATGTCTTAAAACGCAGTCACAAATTCAATCTTAAGACCGTCTCCATCACGGACAACCCTGAAGTCATCTCTTCGGCCAACGTAACGGTCAAAGCCGACGCATTGCTAAAAGAAATTCACATTGAAGATTATGATTTTGTCATCCTCCCCGGTGGCAAAAAAGGCGTCGATAATCTTAAAAACAGCCCTGAAGTGCTGGAGATAATCCGTTATTTCCTTGATAACGGTAAGGATGTGCACGCCATCTGCGCCGCACCTTCCATATTAGGTGGGTTAGGGTATCTTGATGGTCTTCGCTACACGTGCTTCCCGGGTTTTCAAACCGGCAATGGGGAATATGTGGATACCGGTGTCGTGGAGACTCCTCATATCATCACTGGTCACTCCATGGGCTACTCCTTGGATTTTGGCAAAGCCATCATCCGTCATTACTATGGGGAAGATGCCGTGACCGCCATCCTTCCTGGCGTTTTGGGCTTAGCCTAAAAGAAAATGATGCAATCGCTTCCTATGGAAGCAAAAATAGAAGATAATTGAACCTATGAAAGCCAAAGAACTTGCTACACCAGTCAAACGCGTAGAGTACCTCTATAGCGACTTCACCATCGGCGATGCCGTGAAAAAGATGGAGAAATGCCATTACACGATGATTCCCGTCATCGAACGCAACTCGGCCCGCTATCTTTATTCCGTCACCTCCGGGGACATCCTCCACCGCATCATCACAGGCGGTGATTTAAAGAACGTTTTAGTCGACCCTCTTTCTACCGTTCGCATTGAGCGTCTGACGCTTTCTTGCAACGAAGATGTCGATGTTACGGAACTTTTCGAGCTCGCGGTCAATCAAAACTACATCCCCTTAGTGGACAACAACGGTACCTTTAAGGGCATTTTGACCCGTCGCGCGATCTTGAATTTCCTGATTCCGACAAAAGAAGGAGAATAACATGCCCGATTGCGATAATAACTGCGGCTCCTGTGGCGTCGAAAATTGCCCTAGCCGCAACGGCGGACCGGAAAGTTTCCGCGTCCAAGCCAATGAATTAAGTAACGTCAAGAAAGTGATTGCCGTCGTCTCTGGCAAAGGCGGCGTCGGTAAATCCCTCACCACTTCTTTGCTCGCGGTCAACGCGAGGAGGAAAGGACTGAACACCGCCATCATCGACGCCGACCTCACCGGCCCTTCCATCCCGAAAGCGTTTGGCTTAACCGAGATGGCCACCGCCAACGAGACCACGATCTTCCCCGTCCGTACCAAGACGGGAATCGAAACCATCTCGTTAAACCTTTTGTTGGACGATCCCACCTCCCCCGTCATTTGGAGGGGGCCTGTCTTAGCTGGACTAATCAAACAGTTCTGGACCGATGTTGCCTATGGCGATATCGATGAGCTTTATATCGATATGCCTCCAGGAACTGGCGATGTGCCCTTAACCGTCTTCCAGTCTTTGCCCGTGGATGGCATCGTCATCGTCACCAGTCCTCAAGAACTCGTCTCCCTCATCGTGGAGAAAGCCGTCAAGATGGCCCAGATGATGAATATCCCCATCCTGGCCTTAGTGGAGAATATGGCTTACCTAGAATGCCCCCACTGTGGCGAGAAGATCTACCCCTATGGCAAAGGAAA
>JAGAHY010000115.1 GCA_017626815.1 Bacilli bacterium
CGTTGAGTGCGGTCTCGCCGCTAGGGACGATGCTCCAGCGATGGAGCGAGGCGATCTTCCGGGCGATCTCATGCACGGAAGGCGGGACTTCGATTCCCAAGACCGTCTTAGGCCGATAGTAGATCCCGTCGATGGCGCGCCTCAATTTCCCTTCCTCGGCCAAGCGCGAAAGGACGACTTTCACGTTGCTTGCCTTCCCGTAGTCGAGGAAGTCGCTGATATGCCATAAGGAGAGTTCTGGGGCTTCGCTGATTGTTTTTTCAATAAGGGACGCGGTGGAATTCATGTTACTAAAACTATACTATTTTGGTAACATAACACAATAGCCTTCTCGCTCTTTTGGCCACAGTATTTATTTGCGATACCCTTGGGTTCTAATCCCGCATCGTGCTCCACGAGTAAAAACTGTGTCGACGTTGTCGGCACATTTTTCGTTTTTACGTGAGTCCACCGCACGATTACCGCACGGATTTCTGAACTTTTTTGTCGGAGCACAATGATTATATTTCCACCGATAGTTCGCAAGTAAATCGCAACATCCGGCCAGTTCCCGCAGGTCTACCTATATGACGACCATCTCGAGACCATGAGCCACGGCAATCCTTTGGATCGGATGGGCAAGGATGAGTTCCTGCGCGGGAAGAGCAAACCGTTGAACGAGGCGCTGATAAAAATTGCCATCAACGTCGAGCTGACGGACCAGACGGGGAAGGGCAACAAGGACATCGTGAGGGCATATGGGCCCGAGGTCTTCGAGTTTTCCGACGCCTTTCTCACCGTCAAACTCCCTTATAACCCGCTGGCCATGGACGGCAATGAAGGTACTGGTGAAAGGGATGCCCCTGTAAATGTCCCTGTAAGTGTCCCTGTAAACGCCGATGCTTTGACCGAAGCGGACGGACTCATCGACCATAGGCCTTCGCCGCCCATGAGAGCTTATCCAAATTGCCCTATTTATTTAACGCCGCTTTCCAAAGCGCGGATAATCTCGGCCACAACGGTGCCAAACGTGGTTCGCCCAGGTTTTTCGAGGACGGACTTCGAGTCCGCGAATAGATTCGCTTGCGTAACGCTGTCTCTTTTTGGCTGATGCGAAGCGAAATAGGCACTGGCCTCCGCTTTATTCCTACCTCCGCGGTTAGGAAATACGACATTTTCGATTTCGGGATAGGCTACCGACAGGAAATAACCCTTCGATGTGCAATGCTCTACGATGGCTTGGATGCGTTTCGCGGTTTCCTTTTTCCTGTTGTCGTGATCCATACAAAACAAGACAAACGTTGGCCCGGAACAAAAGGACCGTTGGTAAGAACGAATCTGATCGTTTGTCATTTTCTTGTTATAGTTTCCCCAGCCATCAATATGGACGAAATGAAAAACGATTTTGAGGTTATTTTCCACGTCTGGCTTCACGTATTTTTCGAAGAAGTTACGCAGAATCCAAGAATAGTAACGGTCGTCCGTCTTTTTAACGTCATTCGTCTCAACGACCAAAACCAATTGGGCCAAACGCGGCAGCACCATCATTGTTCTCCTTCCTCGTCCGCGCCAAACACTTCCGCGAAGTCAAAGCTTTGCAGATTAAAGGGCACACCCCCGAGAGCGCCATTGCGGAAATTCGACGAAGGCGAAGAATCGCCGTTTCTCTTCCAAGGGACCACGACTCCTTCATCCGTGAGGACATCAATGGACTTTTTGGAATGCTTCAAAGTTTCCATCACATCGACATGATGGGTGGTCATGACGATTTGACACTGCATGTATTTGGCGAAGTACTCCACGAGTTTCGTGAAGAAAACATCGTGAATGCCTGCATCGATTTCGTCGATGAAAACGATGCTACCGCGCGAAGCGGATACCAATGTAGCAAAGAGTTGGCATAGTTTCTTAACGCCGGTGCTTTCGAATTCGTAATCCACGTCGTAACCATCATAATAGAATCGCGGTGCCAAAAGGGAAATCGTCCCATCATGTTTTGAAATGAGTTCAATTGAACGGATGGAAGGTCGGAGCAAACGAAGGAATTTCTCGAGTCGACCCCTTAACCGAAGATAAGGTTTTTCTTCTTCGGTTGGAACCGCCCATAGGCAAGATTCGCCTGCGTTCCTATATAAAAGGAATGGGGCTTTCTTTTTGCTCATCGCGCGGAAGGTATCGTTGGTGAGGTCCCCGTTTTTGAAAAGGGATCCATAATCGAAGACATCATGGGCGTCTTCGTTGCTTCCGAAGCAAATTCCCAGGAAACGAGGGAAGAAGAAGACGCGGTATGCATCCATTATGCCCTTTTCATCGCGAATGCCTCTGAACTCAAGCGACGAAAGCAAACTATTCTCTGACAAGAAACTGCTCGAGTCTTCGTATTTAAGGCCCGAGGGTAACGAAGAGGAAACAAGATTCCCCTTCTCAGTTTCGAATAAGGTATTAACCGAGTGGAATCGGGCATCGAGCCTTTCGGCTTTTTCTTTGGCGACAAACGCGTTATTCGCTTCGTCAAGGCCAATCGTGATGCTGTGGCGGTACAAATAGTGAACGCCCGAAGAAACGATGGAAGCAAACGTGTTTTCGATTGAAAATGAACGCGTCTTTTTATTGATTAACTGGGCGATTTTATGGCCGAAAACCAAATCTTTGAACGGGAAGGAATTCGTCGCGACATATTTATAGATTTCAAAAGCGTGGACGATGCCGCTTTTGCCTGCGCCATTGGATCCGTAAATCGCTTTGATGTGGCTCGATTCAAAATCCTGATCCGTCAGATACTTGTTGGTGAACGAGATTTCGATTTCTTTCTCGATGTTTTTGATTCCGGCGATCTTGGAGGAAACGAGCAGATACATTAAGGGTAAATTTTTCATACGAAAATATTAATATTTTATATATTTTTTGTAAAGACTTAATACACCGATTTGCTCTGGCAGAAGTGCGTTGTGCAGTAGTCAACGAAATGTAAACACTTCTTTAATCATTCGTAGCCATTAAGTTCAGTTTTGGATACACCACGGTGGGCAAATGTCGACATTGATGCGGCGGAATAGCGGCCTCGAGGCTCCCTGCGTCGAAGAGTCTTTCGGGCCAGACCGCACGACAATGATCCTGCCTTTGACTAAGATTGGCCTCAATGAGGCTAATCCTGAGGCTAATGAGGCTAATCCTGAGGCCAATTCCCCGTTGTGGGTTCGCATCGTCGAGGAGCTTCGTGCGAATCCCAAGGCGACCCAAATCGGTCTGGCAACGAAACTCGGTGTTTCCCGTGCCACCGTGCAGCGCGCTATGAATGCCCTTGCGAAGGAGGGCAGGATAAAGAGGCAAGGCGGAACCCGCGGTAGGTGGGTGGTAAACGAATAGCCGCCTTCCGACTAAGGCGAAGAAAAGGCTCACCGCTTAATTCGGCGATGAGCCTATATATTTAATCATCGGACGATTCGTCAAGGAATCTTCCAATCTGATGTTGTCTTCCTCTTGCAGTGAACTTCTCCATTTTTCGAGGCATTTTAAGAGCGTGCCGACATCGCTTGGGTCGAAAAAGGGATCTTCGAAAAGCTCGATCGGGTATTTGTCCGTCTCCTCCGAGGCCGCCGAGGAGAAGGGGGAACTGCCGATTCGCTCCGCCGTCTCGTAGTCGACGTCGACGATGTGGAAGAGATCGGGCCTATTGAACGGATCGGAGCATTCCTGGCCGTTCCCAAGAGGGACGGCGATGAAGAATCTCAAATTAATAGTCATTCGGCTAACTGAAACGGCAAGGACTGATGTTAATTTCATAGGTACACGCCATTTGGTGGCAATTATTCTAGCAACGTTTGGCTATTTATTGCCCTTGACTACCCATCGGCCACCCTTGGACGAGCCGATGTGGCTGATAGCTGCGGAAGACCGAATCGTTCGTTCGATGGTTGACTTGGAAATGCCCAGCTTTTCCGCCATCTCGGTTTTCGAGATTTTGTCATTTCCCCGAATAAGCTCAGCAATCTTGTCTTCCAATGCTTTTTGGGCTTCATTTTGGGCTTCATTTTGGGCTTCATCGCCTTTCAAGGGGAGCCTTACAATAGTCCTTTCGACCTTATCGAACCTGCCACATTGCTAATAGGTTCCTGATACATGGTCAAGCCCGATAGGGATTAGTTCTCATATGATGTCGTGATCAAGAAGATAATCGAACTCGTCATTGCGAATTCGCGTTCCAGTATGGAACGTTTCGCGTAGGAGGTTTGAGTTCCATGATTTTGCATGCCAAGAAACCGTGGAACTAATACCTTTTCAACTTTTCCATTGACGTTTTCAATGACGTCACGCCGTGTACTTAATGTCTTCGACATTAAATAGGCGGAGTTGATTATCGGGAGGCTTGCGGATGTTCTGATAGGCCTTCACCCCGTTTCTGTTTGCCATGAAA
>JAGAHY010000116.1 GCA_017626815.1 Bacilli bacterium
CCGATGGTCGGATTGTCGGAAGGATCGCGCAGATAAGCGTCAATCGCGTTGACGTAGAAATTGAGCTTTCCAGCAAACTCAGGCTCGAAAGGCTTTGCCTTCAGTTCGAGTACGACATAGCAACGCAGCCTGATGTGGTAGAAGAGGAGATCAATTCGCCTTGGTTTGCCCGAGATGATGAGCTCCTTTTGCCGTCCGACAAACGCCCATCCCTGGCCTAGCTCCAAAAGAAAGCGCGTCATGTGCTTCTCCAAGGCATCTTCTAATTCATATTCATTGTGCTCTTCGGCTAGTTGGACGAATCCAAAATCATAGTTACCCTTAAGCAGGTCTTGGGCTAGCTTGCCTTGGGCATCTGGCAGTGTTTCCGCGAAATTGGTTACTGCGGCTCCGGCGCTATGGTAGAGATCGGTGCGGATGCAGTTTTCAAGCGCGCTTCGACTCAGGTTATCGGCGATTGTCTTTTTGATATAGAAAAGAGCTTCCTCGATGGATTTGCATTTGGTGATGATCAAAACGTGATGCATCCATGGGATTAGACCGAAAAAACTGGGAAAAGCAAATTCTCCAGCAGCTTGCTGGACTTTTGTAACATAGGCGCTTTTTGCCCCTTGCCGAGGCTGCGGAACCGGGGCATCAGGCAATTCTCCAGCAGCTTGCTGGACTTTTTCAAAACGGCCGTAAGTAACGTAGAAAAGAAACCATTTTTTCATATAGAAAAGATTGGTGGCGCTGAATCCCTTCGACGCCGGGAATTCCGCTTGCAAATCGAGAGCGACCTGTTCTACGACGCCTTTCCCCCATCTTTCTTCCGCGCGCAACAAAACCAAGTCGCGCCCTAGGCACCAATTGAAATAGAGCTGCTCGGAATTGACTCGGATCGCGGCTTTGATTTGAGTGTTGCGATACCGCTTTTTGATATCCACGATCCAATCGGCGTATTCCTTATTCACCCTAACGTCATGGCTATGGGTGATTCCGTTTTTGATATCCATGCTCATTCTCCTTTCTCGCCAATGGGCTTGATTCGGACCCATTGGGTCAAGTCATGTCCCGTATCGTAGGCGCGGTAATAGGGGTCTTCTTTCCTCTCTTCGTAACGGAACCTCTTTAGGCGGAGGTTGCGGGTGACGTAGAAATCTGCGTACTCGATCGCCCTCTCTTTTTCGACGAAGGTGCCGAGGATACGATCGCCGTGATAGACCGCGTAGTGGGCGACGCCGTCTCCCCATCTAGCGTGATAACGGGGCGTTTCGACTTCGGGGAAGGGACGGCATTCGACATCGTTTCCGTCGTCGTACATGTCGCCGTTGTTGTATTGGTCGTAGGTCAGGTTGATCTGCGCTTTGATTCGCTCGAGTTTTAATCCCGGGGAATACTTCTCCAAGGCGAGGATGACGTCCACGAGGCTCGTCCGCCACGTATGAACTTCCCAGTCCTTTTCGTTTTTGGGGCTTTGGTCTTTGTTCTTGGGATGCGTGTCATCGTAAGAGAGGTAGATACGCGAGTCTTTGTTGATATGGTTGTCGAAAGGAGATCCTTCATAGGCGACGTCTTTGACACCGGACATGTCATAGAACCAGTAACGGTAGGAATAATTAATGAGGAACCACTCGGGCAAATCTGCGACGGTAAGGCGCGTCTTCCGTCCCGTTTTCCGATGGCGGAGATAGGGGGATGCCGCGTCGTCTTCCAAGGTCAGTAAATGCTGCTTGATTGGGCGCTTCCCCGTCTTCATGGCAGGGATTTCCAAGATGTCGTTATAGAAACAACGGAAGTTCTCGTGTGTTTTGTCTTCGTGGAAATGGCCGAAATACCAATAGATAAAAGAGCATTCGCTTCGGATGTATTCGAGCTTGTCCGTATCGTTATCCCAAGAATAGTCAAACATCTCCCTGACGATGCGAGTTGGGGCGCAGTGGGTGAGGACGTAGTCGACCTTTCCGCCTTCCATGATGAGGTTATCCAAGGCGCGCTGGACGTCCTCTTCGGCGATGTGTTCCTCAGGCCACCAGGTTAGCCCTGGGGTCCGATAGGCCTTGTCGATGGATGTTGCCCCGCCTAGGCAAAGGAAAGAAAGGCCGTTGATATGGAGGATTTCCCCGCGCAGGACGTGATAGACCTTTCGTCCAAGATAGTGGACCTTTGCCCCGAATCG
>JAGAHY010000117.1 GCA_017626815.1 Bacilli bacterium
AAGCAAATCATTGAAGAAGGCTCCGTCCTTTTGAAAAATAACGGTGTTTTGCCGTTAGAAAAGTCGACTTCCGACTGCGTTAACGTCTTTGGATGGGCGTCCATTGACTGGGCGTATGGCGCTAACTCCTCCAGCTGCTCTGGTCGCGTCATGGCCGAGAACAGCAAACGGGAAGACCTCGTCGATATCTATGACGCATTGACCGCCTATGGTATCGAATATAACGAGGGCCTAAAGAGTATGTACAACCGTTATGCGGCGCCATATCTTTACGCGACCAAGAACCCTGACCAAGTCAATAATGGCAACGTCATCACTCTCCATGAACCCGAAGTCAACGACCCCACGTGGTACACCGATGAGATTCTCGATGACGCGGAAGCCTATTCGGATACGGCCCTTGTAGTCATCACCCGAAACGCGGGCGAAGATATCCCTGCTGACCGCGCGATGACCAAAGCGGGATCGAACTACGAAAAAGAGCAGGGCAAGATTTATCTCGATGTTTCCATTGAAGAAATCCACCTCCTAGAATATGTTGGACAAGCGTTTGATAACGTCGTGGTTTTGGTCAACTCCCCAGCGGCTATGGATTTAAGCTTCCTTAGGACCATCCCTGGCATCGATGCCGCGTTGCAGGTGGGCTTTACCGGCACCCATGGCGCCGCCGCCATCCCAGGGCTGCTATATGGTGATTTATCTCCCAGCGGCCGCCTCGTCGACACCTATGCCTATGACCGCAATTCCTCTTTCGCCTATAAAGCCAAAAACGCGGCCAACTTCTCCTCGGGCTTAGGCGGCAAGCATTTCTACGAGTACATCGAGAATATCTATGTCGGTTATAAATGGTATGAGACCGCCGACGCCGAAGGATATTGGGATGACTATACCCGTACCTTATTGGATGAGAACGACAAAGAATACCAGGCCAAAGGTTATGAGGCCGTCGTCGAGTTCCCATTTGGTTATGGCTTAAGCTACGCCGACTTCGATTATGACCTTCGCGAAGTCACCTTCACCAAAAACGGCAATGAGATTCCTTCGCTGGATATCGATGGCGAAATCCATTTCAAAGTCAAAGTCCAAAATACCTCCACGTTCCCTGCAAAAGAGGTCGTGGAAGTCTATCTTGAAGCGCCTTATACCGCCGGAGAAATCGAAAAATCCTCGAAAAACCTCGTCGGATTTGAAAAGACCATCGAGCTTGAGGGAGGCAAATCCCAGATTGTCGATGTCGCCGTCACCGTCCGCGATCTTGCCTCGTACGACTGCTATGACCGCAACAACGATGGCCATACCGGATACGAAATCGAGGGTGGCCAATACAAGTTCCACTTCGGCAAGAACGCCCACGAAGACGTCCGTATGTCGTTCTATCCTTCCACCGAGGTTCGTGAAGGCGTTTATTCCTTGGAAGTTCCTTCTACCTTATACATTGATTACGCTAAAAACACCAACACCCGCATCCAGAATCACTTCACCGGCGAAGATGCGGTGGACGGCTACCCGCTAGATGCCGTCGAGGAAGGCGGCTATGCGCCAAAGTACTTAAGCCGCGAAGCCTTCCCGGACATCAACGAATTCACGGGAACCAAATCCCGCCCCGCTAGCCAACAACTCATCGACGCCTATTTCTTCACCAAAGAGAAAGGCGATGCTTGGGATAACGCGGAAGTGGATGCTTTCGGCGATCCGACCTATGCTGGCGACGTCGTCTGGGGCGAAGACCATGGCCTCCGCATCTACGAAAACGGCGAAGTCACTGATTTAGGTTTCCAACTCGGCGCGGATTACGATGATCCAGACTGGGATGAATTACTCGAGCAGGTCACCGTCAGCGAAGCCCTCAACACCATCAACAAATCCTATGGCACGCCTGCCATCAATAGCATCGGCAAGCCCGTCTGCCACGAAGTCGACGGTCCTGCGCAGATCAAATGCTATTATCAAAATCCCCCTCGCGGCACCGGCTATCCTGACGCCGTCGTCCTCGCCCAAACCTGGAACGTCGAACTCATCGAAGACTTCGGCCTCTCCTTTGCCCAAGACATGGTGTCCGTCAGTATTCATGGCTTATGGGGCTGGGGTACCAACTTACACCGCACCCCCGTCGGCGGACGTAACTGGGAATATTTCTCCGAAGATAGCTTTATCTCCGGTAAAACTTTAACCGCCGCTACCAAAGGCTTGCTTAAGGGTGGCCGTTACTCCTACATCAAACACCTTTGCCTCAACGAATCCGAAAGCGGCAAAGTGGAAGGCTTCACCTTCGTCACCGAACAAGCTTACCGCGAAACCTATCTCAAACCGTTCCAAATGGCCATTGAAGATGGCGGCGCGGTCGGCGTCATGACTTCCTTCAACCGTATCGGGGCCGTTTATTCCGGCGGTTCCGAGGCCACCATCACCGGCGTCTTGCGCAGAGAGTGGGGCTTCCATGGCGCGATCATCACCGACTGGGCCAACAACGGCGGCTACATGTCCATCGACCATCAGCTTCGCGCCGGCGGCGACCTTGGCATGAACAACAACCTCAACGGCTATGAAGGCGCGCGTTTCACCTATTCCGATGCTTCGACCCCAAGGCTACAGCAACGTATGAAGGACGTCGTCCACCATGTGGCCTATTCCTTCTTACGCAGCCAATACCTCAACAAACTCCATAACGAGAATCCCGATTCCGATGTCAAAGTCATCCAGGGCGCTGTCATCGAATCCTTCCAGTGGTGGAAGATGCTTCTCATCGATGTCGATATCTTACTTGGAGGTGGGGCCTTGCTCTTCGTGGTCATGACCTTCCTTCCCGGGAAGAAGAAAGAACAATAAAGGAGGCTGACGAACATGAAAAAGTTACGCTTATTCGTCCTCATCGGAGGTATCGCGGCCATCTTGATTGCGATCGGTATCTTCTCCCTGGTAAGTTACCTCAACTATGAATCCTACCGCAAAGCCGCGCAGGCTGGCGTGGGACTCATCCAGTTCCTTCGTTAAGACGCGACTCCCTTGGCCTTGTGGCTAGGGGAGTCTTTCATGTACGACGGGCATGCCGTCGGTCTGTGGTGAAAGTCCACAAGGGGCGTAGTTGCCGACGAACCCCAAAGCGACTCCCAAGGCTTGCGTCGTGAGGCGTAGGCGAGAGGAAGGGATAGCGAAATCGTAGCCTTACG
>JAGAHY010000118.1 GCA_017626815.1 Bacilli bacterium
CATTGCAGGCAACGCCTGGCTTCATCGATGACGGTTTCTCTCATGGGAATTACCTCCGCTTTAAGGAAAGTTTAGATCACGAAGCGTCATAATAGAATTGCAAGCCTTTTCGCTTTATGTTGTAAATCTAATACATCACGAGAAAAATGTAAGGAATGAGGATCATCACGTCCCACCGATAACGAGGTTTCCAACTCGGGCCTCATCCGCGTGCACTGAACTCGACAAAAATATAAGTACTTTGAAACTTGTCGACCCCAGCATCGGCGGTCCTTTCCGGCGGAATCTTTCATTCGCGCGGTAATCCATAGTCTGCGCCACCGACGCATAAAACCGTAACTTGGCGCGGTTAAATTATGGGGATATGCCCTATTGAACCCCCTTTTTCGCAAATGAATCGCAATGGCGCGTAATTTAAACGCAAAAAATAGTTCCAATGAAACGGGCATTCCCTTTTTGCTTGTGGAAATCCCCATATCACGCTACCTACGCAAGGGAAAAACCATGGTTTAAAGTGTGGCGCTATTGTGCGCTCGCCCTGCTACAATTGCTCCTAACTTAAGGAGAATGCCTATGAACATGAACCCCAAAAAGAAAACCCTGCTCGTGCTCTCGTTAGCCCTCGTCGCCCTCGCTTCCTGCGGTGGCGAAAGCAGCGGCCAACCCGGCTCTAGCTCGCAGCCAAGCGTTTCGCAGCCCTCCACCTCGCAGCAATCCAGCGCCCCAAATGGCAAAACCATCAACCTCTACCGCGAGAATAGCCGCCTCATCGGCACGCCCAAACCCGACCCCAACAATCCTTCCCAAATGCTTCCGATGACCGAAGCCAACCTCCAGCTTGGGAAGCTTCCGACCTACCGTCATAAAGACAAAGGCGACGTACCCTATGTCGCGTTGCCCGACTTGGCCAAAGCCATCGGCGACGCCTTCCCCAACGTCCTCAAGCCCGGGATGTCGGGCGAAAAGAAAGACGATGGCTACCATCTTTATTCCGCGGATAAAAGAGGCGAGCTCATCCTCGACGCGGCAAAGGACATCATCAAATCCAAAAATAGCACCGCCTTCGCCGCGCCCGTGTTCACCGACAATAACGGGATCGCCGGCGACTATTGCTCCTACCGCGGCAATTCCATCAAAGAAAGCCCCAAGACCAAAGTCTATAAGGATGATGGCGCCGCCGTGGCGGAATATGACGTCTTCGACTTTGGCAAATACAACTTCGACATCGTCGAGCAGGAAGGCGCCTTCTACGTGCCCCTTGAAGCCTTCACCAAGGTCTTGTTCCGCGACGTCAGCCTCGACCTCGCCTATAACGGGGCCGACTTCTACAGCACCGTCACGGAAAGTTCTTTCTTAGCTTCCTGGGTCTATTCGTCCAAAGGCGTCTTCCAAGGCCTCTCGGGCATCTATGAGCCCTCCAAAAGCAAAGGCTCCAACGAAGCCTACTGCTTTGAATCCCCGACCAAGAGGCTCAAAGAAGGCACCACCGACGTCTACGAGGACTATACCCGCTTCCTCGTCTTGATGGAGGGCGGTTCGGGCTATTCGACGCTATGCCAAGGCAAGGAACTTAATCCCAGCAAAGCCGTCTCCGACGTCGAATCAGAATACCAGTATTCCTGGCGCAAAGTCGGTGAGAGCGTCCTCGTCGACGTCGCCGATTCGCAAGGCGCCTTAGGCACCTTATCCATCCATATGGACGAGACCCGCTTCCTCTCGGGGACCATCTCCAAGGAATTAAGCGCCTATAACTACGACATCCTCCGCTTCCTCTTCGATACGGTCTATGGCTTAAAAGAAATCAAGAACTACACCGACGCGACCGCTTATTTCAAAGCCGCCGGCGTCGATGAAGGCCTAAGGTCTAACAACCCCGGCACCTATACCGAGGCCTTCGCCAAACTCATCGGCTACGTCGACGACGGGCATTCAGGTTTCAACAACATGACCCCCTGCTCCAGCCCCGCCGACCTCGATAAGATCGGCGACTACCAAAAAGCCTCCAAAAGCGGCGCCCGCCTCAAAGCCCTCCAAGAGGCCTCGAGCAAATACATGAAGGCGCGCATGGCGAAAACCAAGGAGCTTGACCCCGAAGGCGCCAACCCCGAAGATCCCAACTACTACCAAGGCATCAAATTCTCCAGCGATAAGTCCACCGCCGTCATTTCCTTCAACGGTTTCGCCAATAACGGCGACACCATCAAGAACATGGGTGAACTCTTCCCCGAGCCTTATAACATCGAGGAGTCCCAATACAACATCCTCACCCGCGCCAAGCTCATCAGCTCCACCCCCGATGGCTGGAGCCAGGCCTTCAAGGTCCTCGATTTGATGAACAAAAACACCAAAGTCGTCCAGAACGTCGTCATCGACTTGACCACCAATGGCGGAGGCGAAATCGCGATCATGCCCTACCTCGCCGCCTTCTTCTCCGATGACCCGACCTACGTCATCAAAGACGTCACCAACGGGGTCACCCGCGAATACCATTACCAGGTCGACCTCAATGGCGATGGCAAATTCGGTCAGCCCGACGATACCTACAAAGACAAATACAACTTCTATTTCCTCACCAGCGGCTTCTCCTTCTCCTGCGGCAATTGCCTACCTGGCATGGCCAAGGAAGCCGGGGCCAAGATCATCGGCGAGACCAGCGGCGGCGGCACTTCCCCCGTCGGCGTTTATTTCGATGGCATCGGCACCTACTTCAACATCTCGAACCATTTCGACATGTGCTATAAGTCCGGCGACAAATACGTCCAAAACGACGCGGGTATCCCCTTAGATGCCGCCTTCCCCTTCGAAAACGGCAACTGGTACGACGCTAACGCCGTCGATTCCTTCATTAAGACTCTCAAATAGTCTTACCTTCCTCCGATGATGCCCACCCCTTCGCGGCGTGGGCTTTTTCGTCTTATCGAACCAGCATTCGTTCTTCGTGGTCGCGTATTCTAGGCGCAATGGAAATGTTTCGATTAGTCACCCTCTCGGCAAAGCTTCCCACTTCTGTTTCAACCATGCAAAGCGAACGCGACGAAAATATAAATACTTGAAAATCGTCGAGTCATTTGACATTGTCGTTTAAAACCGAATATTTCTGATTCCGTCATCGCCGAACCAAAAGCTGAATTTCACGGCAAAACGCGGAATAATTTCTCCTCGTCCCGACACGTAAAAAACTTTGTTTTTCGAGGCATCGCAAATGAAGCGCAATAGCGCGCAAA
>JAGAHY010000119.1 GCA_017626815.1 Bacilli bacterium
ATCGAGACGAAGACGCGGGAAATCTCCACCGCCATTTTGTCCGCTAGGCCGGAGCGCAATACCCCGGCAAGGGCGATGATCCCCTGTTCGGTAAAAACGTAAGGGAGATATTTGCGATCGCGCGTTCTTTCCGTAAAGGTAGCAATTTGCGACCTTAAGCAATCTCGTTCTTCTTTGGTAATCTGGAAGCAGAAGTCTACGGGGAAACGACCCTGGTTCCTTTTTCTTTGCTCGTTAAGTCTTTTAACGTCCACCTGAAAAAGCGCGGCGATGTCGCTGTCGAGCATCACCTGGACGCCGCGGATCGTGAAGATGCGATCCGCGATGCCTTCCTCGGTTTCCGTTAAGGGAAGAAGCTTGTTTTTAGGCTTTAGTTCATCCATACATAAATTATATCTTTTGAATTATATTCTATCAATAATCAACGGCACCGATGAGGTCGCCGTTTTCGAGGATGAAGCGCCGCATCGAGACGAAGACGTGGGAAATCTCCACCGCCATCTTGTTCGCTAGGCCGGAGCGCAATACCCCGGCAAGGGCGATGATTCCCTGCTCGGTAAAAACGTAAGGGAGATATTTGCGATCGCGCGTTCTTTCCGTAAAGGCAACAATTTGTGACCTTAAGCGATCTCGTTCTTCTTTGGTAAGCTGGAAGCAGAAATCCTCGGGAAAACGATCAGGGTTCCGTTTCATCTGCTCGTTGATTCGCCGAACGGGTAGCTCAAAAAGGGCCGCGATGTCGCTGTCGAGCATCACCTGGACGCCGCTGATCGTGATTTTGGACGAAACGATATTTATATGTCCATAGGCACAACGCGGGTCGCGCGGCCAGTTATCGTCGGCGAAGACAAGATATTGAAGTATCGTTCTCACCACAAGATCGAATCATAAGATGGGGTTATAGCGACAAATAAGTTTTGGAGAAGAAACACGCTCGTGCCTCCATCGTTTACCCGTTAATATCATCCTTGACACTAAAATAGAAAATTAACACTATTTGTAAATTTTTGACGAACGGATAAAGTCGTAGAGGGCATCGAGGTTCTTCGAAGGCAACAAACTCGACAAGAAGGCGATATTGGATTTCGTGCGGTTCTTCGGGTTCAAAAACGCCCTCGTCATCGTCGACAAAAACGGCATGCTTTTCTTTTTGCTTGGATTCTTAAACCGCCCGTAACATCTCAAAAACAGGCGTTATCCCCTACGCCATCATCGGAACTTAGAACGGCGGAAGGCCTCGTCATATAAGCCATCGCGGCACCGGATCTCCTTCACCCCATAGGCATAGGGCAACGCCCAACCCCTGGTGGTGAACATCTCATCGCGGCTGCCCGCGTAATGGACGGATAAGGAAGAATCCCCATAGAAGGCATCCCCCGCGACGATCTTCACCGAAGCGGGGACATAGAGGTCCCGTAAGCTTGGGCAACCGGCGAAGGTCATCATGTCGATTTTACTTATCCCAGCTGGGATGGAGACGCTGCTTAAGGATTTGTTGTATTGGAAAGCGCCCGCACCGATGGAGGTGACGGAAGAAGGGATGCTGAGAGAAGTTAAGCACGGATTGCTCGCATAGGCTAAGTCAGGAATCGTCTTCATGCCACTAGGCAAAGAAAGGGACCGTAAGAACTTGCAATACCCGACCTTAGCCGTATTCGCGGCTTTTAAGGGAACGGAAAACGAAGTGATGGCGGTCGCGCAGAAGGCATCCCCGATATAGGTCACATCATTTCCTAGCGTCACGCTGGTGAGGCCACTGCCAAAGAAGGCATGATCTCCAATATAGGTTAAGGATAAGGGAAAGGGGAAAGAGCCTAAGGAAGTACAGTGTTCGAAAGCGCCTTTACCGATGGTGGTTAGATTCCCTACTTCCACTTTGGATAAGGAAGCGCAGCCCTTAAAGGCCTCTTCCCCGATGGCGGTCGCCCCTTTGATGTTGATGCTATGAATCGGCAAGGAAGCAAAAGCTCTTTTGGGAATGGCGGTGATGCTACTAGGCAAGGTGATGTCGGATAAGCTTGGGCAATCGAGGAAAAGGTCGGTTTCAAGGCGCTGCAAGCCTTCTGGAAGGACGACCTTGCTTAACGCCTTGCAACCCGCGAAGGCTTTGGCCCCTAATCCGACGAGTTTCGAAACGAAGATTGCTTCCTTCAGTTTCTCGCAGCCATGGAACGCCCCATCCCCCACTTCGGCTAAGTTCTCGCCGAAAGATAAACTCGTGATGGATGCGCAGCCCTCGAAGGCCCTCCGGCCAATCTTTTGCAGGGATTTAGGCAAGTTGATGTTACTAAGGTTCACGCAGTTAAAGAACGCGCCGTCGCGGATTTCAATCACCCCTTCCGG
Source organism: Bacilli bacterium (assembly GCA_017626815.1). GTDB lineage: Bacteria > Bacillota_I > Bacilli_A > RFN20 > CAG-826 > Alloenteromonas. Next base: position 2,344 of record JAGAHY010000119.1, read on the forward strand.
CAAGATGACCTCGCGCACCGTCTCATTCCGGCGGAAAGCCATTTCACCGATAATCTTGACCCCATTAGGAACGACGACCTTCGTGAGGTTTCGTTCCACTTCGCTGAGGATATCCCCAAACACGACGATGGGTTTCTTCTCCACTGGGGCTGCTTTTTTCTCTTCTACTTTTGGCGCAGAAGATTGGGATGGAAGTTTCTTGCCGCAATAGGGGCAAAAAGCCATGCCATTCCCTAATTTCTCTCCGCAATAAGGGCAAAACTTAATCTCACTCATCGATGAATCCCCCGAATAAGTTATGTGTCCCCTATATGATAGCAAAACAACAGCATCGCTTAAACAGATTGAAGTTCTATTGAGTTTCTAGGTTTTGGCATGTTTCAGGATGCAAAAAACCTAGAAAGTCGTTAATCCCCAAAGTCTATATCCAACATAAGTTGGATAGGCTTCTTCCTCGATCTGTCCCTGCCCTTGGGTGTCATCCCTGACGTGCTGTGGCCCAGTATTTCCTTGGCTCCCGAGGCCAGCCTGTAAAGCTCCACCGGGATGTGCCCCTTGGCCTTTATGATCTCCTCGTCCGTCATGTCCGGCGCGAACGACTTGAACGCGTTCCTGCATTGCCAATATGCGGGCGTCCTCGTCGCGGCGACGGAGGATAGAAACGCCGTCGCCGCGCACACCGCGAGCAATACCCAATTCATCGCGTTGACGTTCCTGACCATGAAGCCCTCCATCGAATAGAAGACCTTCATGAAGCGAAAGACCTCCTCCACCCTCCACCTGGAACGGTAGCACGAAAGCGCCTTCCTGCAGCCTTCCCTGGTGGAGCAATCGACGTTGGTGAGATAGCACCTGGCCTCCCTTTCGTCGGGGAAGAACTCTATCGCGAGCCACGTTCCCTTGGAGAAGCCGCGGTGGGCGATTCTTACCGCGGTGGCCTTGACCTCGACCGGATCCTTCTTGCCCGGCTCGGGGAAATAGAAGGCGTACCTCCCCTTGACCATGGCGGCGATCCCGCGGATGTCCTTCGGCGACGATTTCGCCGACGGCATCGAGTATTTCCTCGTCGAGCGCGCCCTTATCACCCAATCCAGCGACCGCGCCCTCGCGAACCTCGGCCATTCCTCGCCGTCGTAGCCGCGGTCCATGGAAAGGCAGAGGCCGGGGGCGTCCTTGGAAAACGCCTTCCTGTGCTCGCGGAGCTGCGACTCAAAACCGTCCGCCTTCGCCGAATACGCGTGCAGCAGGAACGGTATCGGCTGGTTCCTCTGCGACACCGAGGCCATGCCGATGACGTGGTATCCCTTGCCTATCTTCTTGTCCGGATCGCTTCCGTCCATGACGTCGTCGAGCCACTGGAACGCCTTGCCGTATGGCTTTTGCACGTCGCTTTCGTCGAGGGCGAGGAAGCCGGAGGACATGCCTAAGGCGAAGTCGGCCAGCGAGGATTCTATCGGCGACGGGTCCGCGGCGGACATCGCCTCGGTGAGGCGGCACTCGGCCGTCTTGATCCTCCCGTCGGGCGAGATCGACCTGGCGACCATGCTCACGAGCGTGGACCCGGACCTCATGACCCCATAGACGAGGTCGAAGAAAAGTTTCGCGACCGGCCTTTTCGTGCCCTTGCAGATGAGGTCGAGGAAACGTTGGAGTTCGGCTTTCAAAACCCTGTTCGCGTAGCTAAAATTCATGTGAAAACGGCCCCCTTTCCGGAGTAATTTGATGAATCTGGCGAGATTCCATCAAATTATCCGATGGGAAGCCGTTTTCTTCTAGCCGTCAGGGGTTGCTTTGCAAAAAACCTAGAAACTCAATATTGAAGTTCTAGGTTGTCGCTCGGATTCCCCTCCGCATAATGAATCCCAAAGGGATTTAAAAATACGTAAAACCTAGAAAGTCAATATATGTTAAATTACATGTCAAATTATCAGCGTTTAATGTCAAATTATGAAATCTTGCCCGTGTATTTTGACATATAAAGACTTAACCCCATGATGGAACGGCTGTTTTTTTGCCGCCAAAACACGGGACTAGACTAGATGAAACGGGCTGTTATTTCATTCCCTCTAGAGAGTAAAGGTCATCTCCGTCGCGATTTAAGGTCACCACGTCCTTCATGGTGGTCCAAAGCAAGGCGATCTCTTCTTTTCTGCCTATAAATTCCATATTTCAACAATATCAGGGTTATAAAGAGTCCCGATATTCTTATGGATGCGGACTCGATTTATCCCGAGCGATAATAAAGCCCTACGGTTGTCGCCTAAAAGCAGCGTCTTCGCATGGTCAGGCTCTCTTTATGATGAACCCAAACGACGATAATAATGTCATTCCACAAGGGTTTTGACGATGATTTTTAATGACGCACTTCTTTTCTTCTGGAAAAAGGACTACTGGATGTCTTCGATCAGTTTGATCGAGAACCTCTTCTTTTGGAAAACGGCCACATAGGCGATGACGTTGCCGTATTCGGCACGAAGGCCTTCTTGGTAACGCTTATCGAGGATTTGGTTTTTCCCTTCCTGGAAAGCTTCATCCAAGGAGGGCGATGTCGTTTGCTTGATTTCGATGATCACGGCCTGATCTGCCAAAGGATTCTCGATGATGAGGTCCGGATAGCCCTCCCCTTTCTCACGGTTGGAAAAGACACGGATAAACCGGCTTTTGTTGGCGGTGGATAGCATCGTCAGCAACACCCCATGGTAGAAGGCCTCCGCCATCTCTTTGTTGCGGGCGTAATCTTGGATGCCGATCGCGTTGAGCAAGAAGGCATTGACGGGTCTAGCGATGCCATTGATGTCTTTTTGGAAGAAGGCCTGCAGGAAAGAAGGCCCCACAAGTCCGGGGATAACAAAGTTTTCCAAATGGGATTTAATTTGAGTTTTAAAAAGATAATGGATTTGTTTGTTGGGGATTTTCAGTTCGAACTCCCCGATGGAAACTTCTTGGACACAGGTTAAATAGCCAGACGCGAGCATGACGCTATAAATGTTGATCATGGAGTCATAGAGGTCTTTGAAGGACAGATCGAGGCGAACGCTTTTGATGATGCTGTTCCCCTCCATTAAGCCCTCGATTTCGTCCATCGTTTGGGAATCGGCTTTCTCCAATAATCGTTCTAAGATCTCATTTCCGCTGGAATTGGCCCAATAGTAACGAGGCGTGGCATTTTCAAAAGAAAGATGGTCCTTGACGTAATTCAGAACATCATAGGGACAATAGAGGCGGCAGGAAGAAAAACAATAGCCGTCGTAGAATTCGCGGACCTCTTCTTCTTTATCCAATAGAAGATAGGTTTGCAAAAGCGTATGGACTTCCTCATCGGTGAAGCCGAAATACTCCGCATAGTCCTTGTCGAGGACGCCCCGAACGACAACATTATTCAATCCCGTGAAGATGGATTCCTTGCTGATTCTAAGGCATCCCGAAAGGACGCCTTTGAAAAGATGAGGGTTCGATTTGAAGGCGGAGGAGAAAAAAGTGCGAATAAATTCGACCATCGCGTTATATGCCGCGTCCCCTTGCGCCAAGGAAGCTTTTTCGAGGGGAACGTCGTATTCATCGACAATGATCACGCTCTTTTCGCCTAAGCAGGACTCCAGAATGCGGGATAAGTCCAGCAAAGAGGAGGAAAGCTCTGCTGCGGAAAGACGGTTTTGTTCCAATCGACATAGGAAGTCCTTGTCCGCGGCGTTAAGGCGCTCATCCCGCGCCAAGTGACGATAGGGTTCAAAAGCGGCGGCAACCATTTTTCCTAAACGGGGGAGATTGTCTTCAAGGCGCGCAAACGTAAGGTCCTTTAACGTGAGGAAAATCGTCGGGTAACGGTTTAGATGCGCCTTGAAGATTGTTGCGTTCTTGCTGATATATAGCCCCGAAAAAAGCGAGGAAGAATCCATCGATTTGTCGAAGAAATATCGAATCATAGACAAGTTCAAGGATTTGCCAAATCTTCGAGGGCGCGTGAAGAGGATAAGGTCCTCGCCTTTTTCGATAAGGTCCTCGATCAGTTTTGTCTTATCGACATAATAGAAACCCCGTTCCCGCGTATTTCTAAAGTCATCGCCGACGACATTCAGCGGCGGGAGGGAATGCCGCAGCTTAGACAAAAGGGAAGCATACTCATCGCTTCCCGTGAAATCATCGCGGTGGGCAAGATTGTAATAAGTCCTCTTTGATATACCGAGGATCCCCGATATTTTCTCTTGGCTATAGCCTAACGCAAGGCGAATCTCTTCAATGCTTTTCATAGCAATATTCTATAGTTATCCCTGGGTTAGATGAAGACTTAATGTGGCAAATCTTGACTTTCAAGTGGCAAAATCGCATCGAAATGTGGCAAATGGGTGTCTAAAAGTGGCAAACAGGACCCAAAAAGTGGAAATCAGCCTTGTCTAGGACAGGCCACGAAGAGGAAGGCCAAAGCAATATCCGCACCGCTTTTTAACGATGGAATCTCCCATGGAAAATATGGTATCCAATCCGCGCCTAACATTGCTAAGCAGGCCAACAGAGTCCCAGAAACCAGACCGTATAAAGGCCTTACCGACTTCCGCAGGAAAATCGTCGTGGATCGCTCCGCACCGAAGTCATACACCGACGATGTGGGCGTTCTTTTTGATTTCATTCATCGCGTAGCAGATGCCCTCGATGATGGCTTAGCATAAGAAAACCGCATGCGCGAATGCTTCGGCAAGCCCCGTTGACGAAGGGCTATGCAGGCAAGGACGAAAAGAGGTTCCTCGGGAACGATGCTTGAGAAATGATCTTCAGCGGCTACCCGCTGCGCTTTAAAAAAATGAAAGAAGGCGTGAACGTCTGGATAAAAGCGACGCTTCAATAACGGCGGACAAAGGTCAGACGGTCCAGCGATACCCGCATGCGTTGCACTCGTATTCCATCACATGGTCGGTGCGAGGGATATAGACGGCTTCGTCGCGATTGCAGCGCGGGCAAAGCG
>JAGAHY010000120.1 GCA_017626815.1 Bacilli bacterium
ATCGTAGACGACGAAAAAGAAGCGGCAGAGCGGTTGCTTTTTCTTCTTGAACATTTCGCGGAAACGCATCAAGTCAAAGCGGAGATCAGCATTTTTGATCGGCCCCTTGTCTTTGCCGCCGCGTATCGCTGCGAGTACGATCTTCTGTTCCTCGACATCGAGATGCCCGCGATGGATGGCATCGCCCTCGCGAAGAAAATCCGCGAGAAAGATAGCTCGGTCATTTTGATTTTCGTCACCAACCTCGCCCAATACGCGATAGAAGGCTATAGCGTTCAGGCCTTCGACTATATTTTAAAACCAGTGACACAGGCTGCTTTTGAACTGAAAATGTCTCGTTTACTGCCTAGGCTCACCGCGGATAGGGGCGAGAAAATCACCATTCGCACCAATGGGTCTATCCTCGCGGTGAAAGTGGATTCGATCGATTATATTGAGCCCGATGACCATCACGTTATTTACCATGTCCTCGATGAGGTCTATGAATCTTACGAGGCAATGAAAGAAGTGGAGAAACGCCTTCCTTCCCATTTTGCCAAATGCAACCGTTACTACTTGGTGAACCTCGCTAAGGTGACGGCGGTGCGCGGCGATTCGGTGTATCTTGGTTCCATCGAGCTGAAAATGAGCCGCACCGAGAAGAAGCCCTTTTTGGGAAGGCTCTCGGATTATCTGAGCCACATGGGGGTTCTGTAGTATGGACGCGATAGCGACGATGATTGTCATGGCGGAGTTTCTGATTGCCGCCGCGTTATTCGGACTCTCCCATCCCCGCCGAAAACTGTTTGTGGTGCGCGCTTTGGCGTCCATCGGCGTCAGTCTCGGACTGGCCTATCTGCTGGGCCGCTTTTTACCCAATAATTCTTGGTTCCGCTTTTTGAATTTCTTTTTGCAGTACCTTCTTTGCTCGGCTTCGATTTTCTGCTGCTTCAAGACCACGATCTTGGAGGCCTTATTCCTATCCGCGTTAGGCTTCTCCACCCAACATTTCGCGTATAATTTGACGTCCTTTGTCGGGGTGTGGTGGAGCTTTTCCAAATCCGTCAAGTTGCCGAGTTGGTACCTCTATACGTTGCTGGAAGACCTTACGTTCAAAGCCCCGATTTATGTCGCGTTCTATTTCCTGTTTGCCCGTCGCCTTGGCGATACGGAGCTGCGTGGCAGGAGACGTATCGAGGCTATGTTGATCGCGGTTTTCACGGTTTTGGTGTGCATCGGCATCAGCCGCTTTGCCCGCGATAACATGCGCCGCAACCAAAACTCCATCATCGCCGAAAGCCTCTATGCGATGGTGTGCTGCCTCTCTTCGCTACTGATCTCTTTGTACCTCCGGAAGACCTATGTTCTCGAGTTGAACGAAGACGTTTTACGGCATCTTTTGGCCGAAGAGAAACACCAACTGGAATTAAAGAAAGAAAACGCCGAATATGTGCATTATAAATATCACGATTTGCAAAAAAGGCTGCAGAAGTTCGATGGAAGATTAACCAAAGAAGAAATTGGGGAGCTCAGCAACGCCGTTAGAATCTATGACTCGCCCTTTAAAACGGGCAATAAAATCCTCGACATCATTCTCACCTCCATCAACCAGTATTGCATCAACAAAGGGGTGTCCATGACCTTCTTAGGCGATGGCGGCGCCTTGGATTTCTTGGAAGAAGGGGAGATGTATTCCATCATCGAAAACGCTTTCGATAATGCCATCGAAGCGGTTCTTACCCTCCCTAAAGAAGACCGTCAGGTCTCCGCGACGTTACATCGGTCCGGGGATTTGGTCAGCTTCAACGTCGTCAATTATTTTCAGGGCAGCCTGAAGTTCGAACGTGGTCTTCCCAAGACGAGCCATACGGGGGAACTTGGGTTCCATGGCTATGGCATGGTCTCCATGAAACGCATCGCGGAGAAGTACCAAGGCGGTCTTTCCATCGATGCCGATGACAAGATCTTCTCCCTGACCGTATTCTTGATTCGACCCGCCGAATAAACGATCCTCTCACGTCGCTTGAGTTTGCGTCTCGCGACGTTTTTTCTTCCTCCCACGGCGGGACGATTTTTTTCGTTGAAAGGGCTTTCTACAATGCCTAAAAAAGAGGCAAGTGCGCATTGCCTCAAAACGGGGGAAGGGACGGAAAAAGCTATTCCGTTCCGACTCTCAAAAACAACTTAGGAGGTAAACTTAGTGTTTACGAAGAAAACGAAAAACCGCAAAAAAGCGTTTCTCGTCCTCGCCGGTGCCGCTTTTGGCGCCATGGCGCTTGGCGTGAGTGCTTCGATTGCGAACCCCATCTCCGCCGGTGCAATCAACCTGGATTATAAGGGTGTTTTCACCGCTGACTACTCCTCCCTCGCAGAAGCGAAGGAAGCCGCCGATGAGCTTAACGTTCAACTCGCCGCTGAAGGCGACGTTTTGCTCAAAAACGATGGCACCCTTCCGTTCTTTGGTGATGAGAGAATTTCTGTCTTCGGCCGTGCGCAGGATAGCATGCAAGGTGCTTCTGGTAGCGTCAGTCTCCCCGTCGCGTTGGCCAATGAAGGCTTCAAAGTCAACCCCGCCCTCCAATCCTATTATGCCGGCGTAGGAACCTCTATCGGCGTTGAAGATCCTTCCTTTGCCGCCGACGTCGAGCAATCCTTCAAACTCTATAATGACGCGGCTGTCGTCATCTTCTCCCGCGGCGGTACCGAAGGCGCGGACCTTAACACCGTCACCAACGAAGAAGAAGACAACAAAGACGGCGATGGCAACGACTATAGTTGGGAACACCAAGCTCTCTATGATAATCCCGACGATGAAAAAGGCGCCTTTAAGCATTATTTGCAGCTCACCAACTCCGAAGAAGCCCTCTTGGCGAAGGTTAAGAGCAACTTCAAGAAGGTCGTCGTCGTTATCAACACGTCCAACGCGATGGAGCTTGGCAACCTCCAGGATGACCCCGCGATTAGCGGCATCATCTGGATCGGCCGCCCGGGCTCCACGGGTCTTAAGGGCTTAGCCAAAATCTTAAACGGCGAAGTCAATCCCTCTGGCCGCATGGTCGACGAATGGATGAGAGATTTCACCGCGGACCCCGTCTGGCAGAACTTCGGCGTCAACAAACAAGTTGGCACGACCCACTTATATGATTACACCGTCGGCTTAGAGGCCTTTGGCATCAAATCCCCGACGCCTGGCTCCGGCAATGGCTATGTCGGCGGCGATGGCTATTATGGCATCGACTACGACGAAGGCATCTACCTCGGATACAAATATTACGAGACCGTCTATGCCGAACTCCTCAAAGACGAGACCATCCGTTATGACGCCTCTAGCCGCAAAATCGTTGCCAAAGGCGCGGTCACGGGTTCCTACAATGCCGCTGAAGCAGCGGAAGAGTGGTGGAAATTCGCGGTTGTCTATCCGTTTGGCTATGGCCTCTCTTACACCGAATTCAAAGAAGAATTAGGCAGCATCTACTATTTCGACGCGGAAAATGGCAACAAGACCATCCTTGCCAACAACGTCTCGCCTGAGCTGTTCAATTCCTCTGCCGCTAACGGCGCGGCCAAAGTCGAAAAACTCTATGTCCCCGTCAAAGTTACCAACACCGGTAACGTCCCGGGCAAACAGGTTGTCCAAGTCTATGTCACCCCGCCTTACGTTTCCGGCGAAGTGGAAAAAGCGGCCGTAAACCTCGTTGGTTTTGCCAAAACGAGCCGTCTCCGCCCCGGTCAGAGCGAGACTGTCATCGTCGAAGTCAATGTCCAAGATATGGCTTCCTTCGACTATAACGACGCCAACCATAATGACAAGAGTGGCTATGAATTAGACGCTGGCGAATACTCCATCAAAGTCATGAAGGATTCCCACCGCGTCAGCGATTCGTTCGAATTCAACCTCTCTGGCGACGCCTTCCTTGAACTGGATGACTTCAGCCACAACAAGGCCATCCCGGTCTTCTCCAATGGCGACTCCTTCGACACCATCCGTGGCAACCACTCCAAAGGCGACGATGACAAATACCTCAACGTCAACGCCACCGATGACGCCGGACAGAAACTTCTCAGCCGTACCGACATGAGTGTCGTCGATGCGCAGAAGTTGGTCATCACCGAAGCCGAACGCAAACTCTCCGACGACTTCGTCAAGTCCGTCCTCTACTACACCGCGTTCAATACCAACAATCAGGAAAACTTTGCGGATAACGCCGCGGACACCGCCGCTTACTTCAAAGATAACCTCCTCACGGGTGTTCACGAAAACCACCTCAGCTGGTATCGCACCGACGAGGAACTCAGTGCCCTCGTCAATGGTTGGAGCCAGGTCGCTGCCCACGAAGCGGGTAACACGGATGTCCAATACCTCCTCTCTGATATGCCTGGCCTCGATTATGAGGACAATACCACCATCATCTCCGGCGGTAAGTTCGACGGCAAGACCCCGAAACAGGCTTGGGATCTGTTCATGAACCAGCTCACCTGGTCCGAAATCCAAACCGTCATCAACTCCGCGATGCGTTCCACCAAGGCCATCAACTCCATCGGCAAAGCCGCCACGAGCGATCCTAATGGACCTAACGATTACGGCGGAAAATACTGGTGCGATGAGACGGTCGTCTCCTCCACATGGAATGTCGATCTCTGCGAACAATACGGTATCATCAACGGCAACATCGCCATGTTCTCCGGTTATGGCGGATGGTATGGCCCTGCCATGAATACCCACCGTTCCCCGTTCTCCGGACGTAACAACGAATACTATTCTCAAGATGGTTACCAAGGTGGCGCGATGGCCGCTGCGGTCATCCACGGCGCGCAAAGCCGCGGCATCAACGTCTGGGCGAAGCACATGTTCATGAACGACCAGGAAGAGAACCGCTCCAGACAGTGCCTCTTCACCTGGGCTTCCGAACAAGCCATCCGTGAAATCTACGCGAAGCAATTCCAGATGGGTCTCCAGGAAGGCGAAGGCTCTGCTTCGATGATCGCCTATAACCGTATCGGCGGTGTCGTCGCTTGCGTCAATTATGCGTTCCAAACCCGTTTACTCCGCGAAGAGTGGGGCTGGAAAGGCGTCCTCGTCACCGACTACTACGGCAACAACGCCATCCAAGCCAACTCCATGGACCTCATGGTCCGCACCGGCGGCAACCTCCCCGATGGCACCGCCAGTGGCAATAAGGCCTTAAGCGGCACTTATGACGCAGAAACCAATAAGATCAAGATCGGCGCGAACAAGGACGTCGTCTCTGATGCTCAATGGTACTATGGTCGTCTTGCCGCTCAGCGTGAACTCTTCGCTGCGGCCAACACCCTCAACAACCGTAACGGCGTCAACACCGCCAACTACGCGGTCAACACGACCACCGAAGTCGAATTGACCCAAGGCGTCGCGGCGAGCAACATCAACCTCGGCATGGAAGCCGCTGACCTCAACGGCCGCTCCGCCAAGTACGAAATCACCGCTGGCACCTTGCCGCAAGGCTTGAGTCTCAACGCCAACACCGGCGCCCTCACCGGCACCGCCGTTGAAGCGGGCTCGTTCAACATCACGGTCACCGCGAAGATCGACGGCTTCATTTCCGCCGCTCACAAATACAAACTCGTCATCGGCAGCGCCTTCACCATCAAAGGCAACGAAGGCGCCGTCGGCGAAGAATTCATGTTGACGATCGACTCCGAAATCGTCACCGCCAACAAGTACACCACCAGTTTGAGCTACAACCTCGTTGAAGGCGAGCTCCCTGCGGGCCTCGCGCTTGATGGCGACACCATTGTCGGCACTCCGACCGAAGCGGGTACCTTCAAGGTCAAGATTGACGTCGTTGGTCGATATCGCAGTGGCCGTACGACCTACACTGATACTTACCCGCTCGAAATCACCCTAGTGATCGCAGAAGGCGACCCGGGCGTCCTACCTCCTGAACCCGTCACCATCACCGGCGTCGAAACCGGCGAAGGCGATACGCTCATCATCCACTTAAGCGATGGCTCTGACTACATTGTTAAGAGCGGCGAAGACGGCGTCGATGGCGAAGACGGCGCTGACGGCCTCAACGGCGAAGATGGCGTCGGCATTGTCTCCATCGTCTTAACATCCTCCGAAGATGGCGTGGATACTTACACCATCACCCTCTCCAATGGCCAAACCTACACCTTCACCGTGACGAACGGCAAAGACGGCAAAGACGGCGCTGACGGACAAGATGGCGCTGATGGTGCCAAAGGCGATAAGGGCGACAAGGGCGACCAAGGCGAACCTGGCCCCAAAGGCGACAAGGGTGACAAAGGTGATAAAGGCGACCAAGGCCCCGCCGGCGAAGCTGGCAAAGGCGGCTGCGGTGGCTC
>JAGAHY010000121.1 GCA_017626815.1 Bacilli bacterium
ATACTTGACCTCCGAAAAAGGCCAGATCGAGCGTTTCGAAGAATTGCAATGGGGCCCCTCCAACCTTGCCGCCTCTGAATCCGATGCTGTCTTGGCCGCTCCTCAGATCGCCGCTCTTGCGAAGCAGAACGTCTACGCCAAACCTCAGGGCCAATTCCCTAAGAAGTGGTGGGACAATGCCGGTGCTATCGGCTCTTCCATCCAGGCTCTTGGCAAAGATGGCGCTACCGAAACTGCGGTCCAAGGCATCCTTGACACCTATGCCGCTGGCTTAGACGATCTTCTTTCCTAATTCGCTAGCCTGCGTTAATTAAGTTTTGATTTCACGCGGGCTGACCTGAATTGACCGGGTCGGCCCGCGTCTTCGTTAAAGTCAACATTCGAAATAAAGAAAAGGGAGAAAAATATGGCGAGTGCTATGAGCCAATACGAATTGCTCCGCTATGGTAAAGCGAAGCGCTTCGGCTACAAATTCGTGCAATTTTTCAAAAGCCTTCCTCGTCGCCTTCTGAATTTGTTGATCAAACTCGGGATTATCATCAAGAATCTCGTGTTCGGTATCGGCCGATTCTGCAAAGACGTCGTCATGACTTTCGTCCGTGGGACATGGAAGACCCGTCTTACCTATGTCGTCATGGGCTTTGGAAACTTGGCACACAAGCAGTTCTTACGCGGCCTGCTCTTTTTAGCGTTTGAGGCCGCCTTTATTTTCTACATGATCTTTGCTGGGGGATATTGGCTTAGTCAGTTGCCTACCCTTGGTACCGTCAAAGTCCACACCGAGACTCAAATCGTCGCCGGCAAGGAAGTGCCTACCACCGTCTATGGTGATAACTCCTTCAAAATCTTGCTTTATGGCGTTTTGACGATCTTCTTCATCGTCGCCTTGGTTTTCACTTGGTGGCTAAGCGTCAAGCAAAGCCGCACCTTGGACCAAATCGACGAGGACAAGAAGAAAATCGCGACCGATAAAGATGACCTCCGTGGCTTGGTCGACGCGAACTTCCACCGCACGATGCTCGCTTTGCCCCTCGTCGGCATGGTCGTCTTCACCGTCATCCCAATCATCTTCATGATTCTGGTCGCCTTCACTAACTTTGACCTGAACCATAACCCACCCGCAGGTCTATTCACTTGGGTCGGATGGGACAACTTCGGTCAGCTCTTCACTTGGGGCGGTTCCAAATTCTCCGCAACTTTCGGTGAAATTCTCGTTTGGACGTTAATTTGGGCCTTCTTCGCGACCTTCACCAACTATTTCCTTGGCATGCTCGTCGCGTTGCTCATCAACAAGAAAGGCATCAAATTCAAGAAAGGTTGGAGAACCATCCTCGTCTTGACCGTCACCATTCCGCAATTCATTTCCTTGCTTTACATCTCCAAGATGTTCGGCGAGCAGGGCATCATCAACAAAACCCTCTCCGATTGGGGCTGGATCTCCTCTCCGATTTATTTCTGGAAAGACCCGACTCTTGCGAAGATAACGGTCATTATCATCAATATTTGGATCGGCATTCCTTACCTCATGTTGATGGTCACCGGTATCTTGATGAACATCCCCGCCGACTTATACGAATCCGCTAAGATCGACGGCGCGAGCCCGCTTCAGCAATACATGAAGATCACGCTTCCTTATATGCTATTCGTCACGGGCCCGTATCTGTTGACTTCCTTCACCGGCAACATGAATAACTTCAACGTTATCTACTTGCTGACCGGTGGCGGTCCGACCAACGTCCGTCTTTACAACTCTGCCGGTCAAACCAACTTGTTGATCACCTGGTTATACGCGACCACCGTCTCGGACAACCAGTACAACCTCGCCGCGGTTATCGGCATCATGGTCTTCATCGTTGTCGCGCTTATCTCGATGATCGTTTATAACCTTCTTCCGAGTAACCGCAACGAAGAAGATCTCGCCTAATGGAGGAATATTACGATGGCTAACAACGAAAATCCCAATCGTGATCTCACTCCGATGGAAAATCTAGAACGCGGCAAAGAGAAGCGGGGCATGGGCATCAAAACCCGCCGCCGCATCTCCAATACGATCGCCTATGTCGTCTTGATCCTGATTTCCATTATTTGGATCGCACCGTTCGTCTTCCTCATCTTCCAGTCCCTCGAAGTCTCTTCGACCGGCTGGAGCGCGCACGTCATCCCGAAGGCTTGGGGGTTCGATAACTATATCTACCTCTTCTCCGCGGAAGCCAACTTCAACCGTTGGTACTTCAATACCTTCGTCATCGCGTTGTTCTCCTGCATTGGCCAAACCCTCATGCAGATCATGATGGCCTACGTCTTATCGCGCTTCCGGTTCAAACTCCGTAAGCCCTTGATGAACTTCATGTTGATTCTCGGTATGTTCCCGGGCTTCCTCACGATGATCATTCTCTACAACGTCTTGAAAGACCTCGGCCTCACCCAGGCCAACGCCGTTCCGGGCTTGATTCTTGTCTCCATCGCCTCCTCCGGTATGGGCTATTACGTCATCAAAGGTTTCTTCGACACCGTCTCGAAATCCCTTGACGAAGCGGCCCTCATCGATGGCGCGACCCGCGGACAAGTGTTCGTGAAGGTCATTCTCCCGCTGACCAAGCCAATCGTCATCTACACGATCTTGACTGCCTTCATGGCACCTTGGGGCGACTTCATCTTTGCCTCCTATATCGCGTTTGGCAGCTCGCAGGGCTACAACGTCGCCGTCGGTCTCTACCAATGGCTCACCGTCGAGCAGTTGCCGTACCATTACACCCATTTCTGCTCTGGTGGCGTGGTGGTCTCCGTTCCGGTCATCACCTTGTTCCTCATGTTGCAACGTTACTACGTCGAAGGCGTCACTGGCGGCGCCGTCAAAGGCTAAAGATAAAAGGAGAAAACAATGGCTACTGTTGTTTTAAAGAACGTAAAGAAAATTTACCCCGGCAGCACCGAGCCTGCCGTTCATGACTTCAACCTCTCGATCGCCGACAAGGAATTCATCGTCTTCGTCGGTCCGTCTGGCTGCGGCAAATCGACCACCCTTCGTATGGTCGCCGGCTTGGAAGACATCTCCGAAGGCACCGTCGAAATCGACGGCGAAGTCGTCAACGACCTTCAACCGAAGGACCGCGGCATCTCGATGGTCTTCCAAAACTACGCTTTGTACCCGCACTTAACCGTCTATGAGAACATGGCGTTCCCCCTTCGCTTGCTTCGCAACCCGAAGATGAGCAATGACGAGATCTATGAGCGCGTCACCAACGCCGCCAAGATCCTCGGCATCACCCAATACCTCACCCGTAAGCCGAAGAACCTCTCCGGCGGTCAGCGTCAGCGCGTCGCCATCGGCCGCGCCATGGTCCGCGACTCCAAAGTCTTCTTGATGGACGAGCCTCTTTCCAACCTCGACGCCAAACTCCGTAACCAGATGCGCGCTGAGATCATCCTTCTCCGCCAACGTATCCAAACGACCTTCATTTACGTCACCCACGACCAGACCGAAGCTATGACCCTTGGCGATCGTATCGTCATTATGAAAGACGGCTTCATCATGCAGGTTGGCTCCCCGACCGAAGTCTTCGACCGTCCGGGCAACCTCTTCGTCGCCGAATTCATCGGCGCCCCGAAGATGAACACCTTCATGGCCAAACTCGTCAAGGACGAGAAGGACTATCACGTCGAGTGCTTTGGCGAGAAGATCCCCGTCACTGGCGAAAAAGCCCGCGAACTCAGCGAAAAGGGCATCGGCACGCAGACCATCGTCCTCGGCATCCGTCCGGAACACATGGTCTTCTCCGAAGAACCCAAGCCTGGTTATATTCCCGTCGAGGTCGTCGTCAACGAAATGATGGGCTCTGAGGTCCACCTCCACGTCACGACCCCCGAGGTCCCCGAAGGCGCTTACGACACCCTCACCGAAGCCGAAGCCCGCAGCCGCGACTTCGCCGATGAGCAGTTGTTGCTCCCCGGTGGCAAGAAGGAACTTATCATCCGCATCCAGACCATCAACCTCACCGATAAGCAGCGCGCCGAGTTCGTCCCTGGCAAGAAACTCTATCTTTCCGCCGAATCCCGCGTCATGCATTTCTTCAACTACCAGAAGGGCAAACTCAAAACGAACTTGCTCTATGGCCCTGGCGCCGAAGCGGAAGCCTCTCTGGCTAACTAGGTTCTAGGAGGGCAACATCATGAAAAGAAACAAAATTGCCAAATCCAAGATGGCAACGATAATGATGTTCGTTTTCCTTGCCTTGTTCCTCATTCTCTTCATCGTCTTCTTCAATGTGGCGGATGGCTTCAAATCCTCCTATTCCGCATTGAAAGTCGAACTCGCCGGCAACGCGACCTCCTTGGTCGACAAGCTCCGGATCCGTTCGGAAATGTCCCATTTGAACCAACAATACGAGCTCTTCGCCGTGCTCTCCTACGTGTTCTCGATCCTCTCGATCGCCGCGTTGGGCATCGGCCTCGCCCTCACGGACAAGTTCAAAACGCTTGAAGAGAAAGCCGCTGAAAACGCTTAATCATCTTGTCGTTAAGGGCCGCTTTAACAGGCGGCCCTTTATTTTCAAGGAAAGAACATATGAAAAAAATCCCATTTATCCTGTGTGCCGGCGCACTTCTGGCATTAGCTTCCTGCGGTGGTGGTGGCAATCCGTCCTCGAACACGTCAGTTGTCTCGGACGAATCCCAGCCTTCCTCCTCGGAACCCAGCAAAGAATCCGAAATCTCCTCTGCCTCACAGTCTCAATCTGAGTCAAAAACCGAAAGCACCGTTTCTTCCTCGGAGGAATCCAGCAAGGAACCCTGGTCCAAAGCGGATATCCACGAGTCCTTCATTATCCATTACCACCGCGATGACGGCGATTATAAGACCTGGACTTTATGGCTTTGGGCCACGGGCAAAGTCGGAACGAACAACCCGTTCAATTACAAAGATTCTTATGGCGGCATCTGCGTTGTTCCCATCGCCAATTTCTATGAAGATGTGGCTGGGCAGAACCTCAATTACATCGTCCGCGATCCCGATTGGGGCAAAGATGTCTCCGAAGATCGCTATGTCGCGTTAGACACGCTGACTCCAGACGGCAACGGCAACTACGAATTCTGGCTCTATACCGGCGTGAAGCAACACTATACCGCCGAACCGGGCAACGTGTCCTATTTGTCCATTTGTTCCTTCGCCTCGATGAGCAAATTGAACCTCACCGTCGGGGCGGGCACCCTCTTCAAAGCCGAAATCCTTGAAGATGGCACGGTCGTCCAAACCGAAAACTACGAAAATGGCACCAAAAAAGTCAGCGTCGACCTCAAGTTCACCCCGAAGATCGACCGCCTCTATGAACTTCGCGCGACCTACGAAAACGACTATGTCGCGAAGCAAAACATCGCGATGATCGGCCTTTATGAAGATGAGGGCTTCAATAACCTTTATTATTATGAGGGTGATGACCTCGGCGTCACCTATACCGCCAGCGCCTCGACGTTTAAAGTCTGGAGCCCCGTTTCCAAGGCCATTACCTTAAAGATTTATGACACCGGCACCCCTGCGGATCTTGGCGCGGACGGACATCCTGGCTCGGATACCCCCGCCAAAACCGTCGAGATGACCAAAGGGGAGAAGGGCGTCTTCTCCGCCAGGGTCGAGGAAGACCTAAATGGCAAATATTACACCTACGAAGTCAACAACTATATGTTCGACAAGCAGGAAGTCGTCGACCCATACGCCAAAGCGGTAGGGGTCAATGGTCTCCGCGGCATGATCCTCGATTTGGCCTCCACCAACCCCGATGGCTGGGACGACTTCACCCCGAGGAACATCGACCGCAAAGCCCTCACCGTCTACGAGACCCATATCGCCGACCTCACCAGTTCCTCATCGTGGAACGGCACGGCGGAAAATGCCCGTAAATACGCGGGTTTCCATGAGGAAGGCACGCGCTTCATCGGCGCGGACCTCACCGTCAAAACCGGTTTCGACCACGTCAAGGAACTCGGCGTCAACGCCGTCCAGATCCTGCCGATGTTCGACCAAGCCAACGACGAAGTCAACGTCGAATTCAACTGGGGCTATAACCCATTGAACTACAACGTCCCCGAAGGTTGCTATTCCTCAAATCCCTACGATGGCGAAGTCCGTATCCGCGAGCTCAAGGAATTGATCCTCGACTATGGCAAAGCCAACATGAACATCATCATGGACGTCGTCTATAACCATGTCAACTCGGTCAATGGCTTGAACTTCGATGTCTTGATGCCGTATTACTATTTCCGTTACGATTCCAGCCTTGGCTTGACCAATGGCTCCGGTTGCGGCAACGAAACGGCTTCCGAGCATCTCATGTTCCGCAAATTCATGATCGATTCCGCGACCTATTGGGCCAAGGAATACAAACTTGGTGGTTTCCGCTTCGACCTCATGGGTCTCCATGACCTCGATACGATGGAACTCCTCACGAAAGAAGTGGAGAAAGTCAATCCGGGCGCCGTCATCTATGGCGAGCCTTGGACGGGCGGCGACACTCCGCTAAGTTCCTTAAAACGCGCCGATCAGAAGAACCAAAGCAAATATGTCGGTTATGGCGCCTTCAATGACCGCATCCGCGACGCCTTGATCTCCGGTGGTCTCAACGATTCGACCTCTAAAGGCTGGGCGACCATCACCTCGGGCAAAGCCAACTCGGCGGCCATGAACCTCGCCGCGGGTATCTTGGGACAGCAAACCAATACCCTCGACCCCGACAAGACCGTCTCCTACGCGACTTGCCACGATAACTACACCCTCTATGACCGCGCCTACGCGGCCTATGCCAAGGAACTTCAGAAAGATCCTAAGGCCTTGACCGATGAGATGGCCCTGAAGATGGCCCGCCTCGCCCAGTCGGTCGTCCTGACGTCGCAAGGCACCGCCTTCCTCCTCGCGGGCGAAGAGATGCTCCGCACCAAAGGCGGCGACCATAACTCCTACAAGTCTTCCTATGAAGTCAATGAGTTGAACTATGCGAAAAAGATCGATTACATCGACCTCTTCAAAACGTATCAGACCTTGATTAAACTGAAACAAGACTTCGCTGGCCTCCATCTTGCCGAAGCCGATGCCCGCGCGGTAACCGTCACCCGTTCGGAAACCAACACGATCCTCTCCTATGAACTTACCGATGGCGTCAATACTTACAAATTCGCCCACGCCAATGGCATCCACGCCGGTGACGCGCTAGAAGAGACGGTGGACTTCTCCGGATACACGTTGCTCCACGATACGTTAGGCGTGTCCAACGAGTTGACCGCGAACACCAAGTTACAGGCGTTTGAGTCGATTATCGCCTATAAGTAATCTTCATTCTGCCGGTATTCCAATACGATTGGAAGCAAAATCCCCGATAATCTTCGTGATTATCGGGGTTTTTTATCGTAGTAGTGGGTATATTCCTATAACTTGTATCTTTTGCAGTATGTTAATCAGCGCGTTATTTAGAACGGATTTGTTATCGATACAATATCAAAACCGAAATAAAAAGGCCACGACGATGCGTGGCCAGGGTTTGTTTGAGTGGTGGGCTTAGGCGTTCTTTTCGTAGATCGCGTAGAGGGTGAAGGACTTCGTGATCGGGGTGTTCTCGAAATCAAAGCCTTCCTTATCGCTCTTCTTTTCCGCCCAGAATTTGAAGGTGTAGCCGTCGCGGACGGGGTCGGCGCCAGGCTTGGAGGCGAGGCCATTGCGCTCAATCGCCTGATAATAACCATTGGCGTAGAAGGGGTTCTTAACGTTGAGGTCGTCTCCACTAAGGCCGGTATCGAAGTTGACAGTGAAGGTGCTTGAGTAGGTCAAGGTCGAAATATTGCGATGAACCGCGGTTTCCTCACCGACGTTGACGGAGTATTCGTGGGTGACTTCCGTCGCGAATCCGAGATTGTTGTAAGTGATGGAGGTCGCAACGGTGAGTTCATAGTCCTGCTCGTTGACCGTGATCGTGTCTTTCTCGCCCTGTCTAAGGCAGGTGATTTCGCGGCCCTCGGCGTAGAACTTGTAGTTCAGGTTCACCATCTCATCGACGCCCTCGAGGGTGAGACGATATTCCGGAAGTTCCTCGTCGGTGATTTGCGCTTTGCTAACCTTCGGGTAGGCTTTCTTCAATTCGGAGATGACCGAAGAGAATTCCTTGGATTTGCCAGTGGTCGGGGAGGACCAAATGTTGGTGGAGAGGTAGTTGTCGACGAAATCTGGCGCTTCACCATAACTGCTGACGAGGTTACGGATCGTGTTAACGTCGACTTCTTTAAAAGCGTTGCCGCAAGAGGCGAGTGCGGCAAGTGAGACGAAACCCAAAATAAAACGGGAATGTTTACGAATCATTGATGCGATTCTCCTTAAGCTTGTGCGTTTATTATGGCACCCTATTTTTAAAAACGCACGCAATAAATCATATATCCGCGCAGGAAGTGCGCCCGCACGCGGAATTGAACAGCGTTTTTTCAACGTTTTGGCCGTTTACGCGGCAAAAAGCAGGCGGCGTCAAGGAAAACGGCAGATGCAACTAAGAAAAATGGTTGGTTAATAATCGGTATCATGTCATCAGTAATTGTTGGAAAACGCGTCGCCTATTGTGTACAATAAACCCAGCATTTAAGGAAATATACAATGAAGAAAAAGATTCTCTTGCTATCGTCCGCTCTGATGCTCGCTTCATGCGGTGGTTCGACGTCTGCATCAACCGCCACAAGCGGCCACTCAAGCGGATTATCCACATCCGAAACGTCATCGTCGGAAGCATCTTCTTCCAGCGAAACTTCCGCTTCCGAATCCGCGCCTTCTTATTCGCAGAGGACTTACGAAGACACCGAATGGACGCTAAAGGCCAACAAACCCAGCAAGGCCATCGCTAAAGACTTCGCCTTTGGCGTCGACGTCTCCTCTTTGAAAGAAGTCGAGGAAGGCGGCGGCGTCTTCTATGGCGAAGACGGCAACAAAGCCGATTGCTACCAGATTTTGGCCGATGGCGGCGCCAATTACGCCCGCATCCGCCTCTGGAACGATCCTTATGACGGCAACGGCGCCCGCTATGGCGGTGGCACCAACGATATCCAAACCGATATCGAGCTCGCTAAACGCGCCCAAGCGGCTGGCTTGCAGATCCTCATCGACTTCCATTACAGCGACTCTTGGGTCGACCCAGGCAAATTCTGGGCCCCGAAGGCCTGGAAGGGGATGACTTACGAGGAGAAAGTCGTCAAATTAGGCAAATTCACCAAAGAAAGCCTCCAAGCCTTCAAAGACGCGGGCGTCACCGTCCACGCCATCCAAATCGGCAACGAGATCAATCCGGGCATCGCCGGCATCAAATCCAGCAACTATCAGCGCATCGCGGGCTTCTTCACCGAGGCCATCGAAGCCGCCCATAGCGTCTTCCCGTATTGCAAGACCATCGCCCATTATACCAACGTCAATAACCCCGCCATCATCTTCACTTGGCTCGGCTACTTAGAGAAATATAACGCCATGCCCGATATCGTCGGCGTGTCGTATTATCCCTTCTGGCACGGCGGCCTCGATAACCTCCAGTATGTCTTAGACAAGATCGCGACCGACTTCAAAGTCGACGTCATGGTCATGGAGACTTCTTGGGGCTTCACCGATGAGGAAGCGCCTTTCTGCAACAACCAGTTCAACTCCGAGACCTTAGGCAAGGCCGGCGGCTATGCCACTTCGCCCCAAGCCCAGGTCACCGTCGTCGCCGATATCGTCGACGTCCTCTCCAAGGTCCCCGATGGCCATGGTAAGGGCATCTTCTATTGGGAACCTGCGTGGCTGCCCAACCAAAATTCCGGTTGGATCACGCAACAAGGCGCCTACTATAACGACAAAGGCGTCGATTGGGTCGGCAAAATCACCAAGGAGCAATTAGACGAGCTCTATGACCCCGATTATTATGGATGGTCGAGCTGGGCCAACCAGGCGTGGTTCGATTATGAAGGCCATGCGCTTCCTAGCGTCTCCACGTACCGTCACATCATCGTCGGCGACCATCAGGCCGAGGAAGTCTATGAGGGCCTCCTCAAGTCCGAATCCGACATGATCCTCAATATCTCCGAGGAATGGTCGATGCCGGAAACCATCCCCGCGGTCACCAACCTTGGCGCCTACCGCCAAGTCACCGTCGACTGGAACGCGGAAGAAGTGGCGGCCATCACCAACCCCGGCTATTACACCGTCCACGGCACCGCCGAAGGATTCGAATACGTAGCCCACATCACGGCCGAGAAGAACTTCATCAAAGACCCCGGCTTCGAACGTCAGGGCTGCACGACCGAATCCCCCATCGTGGCGCCATGGCAAGTCGAAACGACCACCAAATACAAAGACTTCGGCGATGTCCATATCGAAGCGAAGTCCGAACTTGGCGAAAAAGGCAACCAATACCTCCACTGGTACAGCAACGATGACATCAAGTTCTCCGTCTATCAGGGACTTGGAACTGTCCCCGCGGGCAACTATAACTTCGGCTTCACGATGCTCTCTAGCTACTTTGACGCGGGCGGAACCGACGGCAAAGTCACCTCCGGTTCCCTCTGGTATAGCGTCAACGGCGAGAAGTTCCCGCTCGACATCCGGGAAGAATTCGCCGGCTATGGCGTCGGCGCCCACCTCGTCGCCGCGCCGATGGTCACCTTGGAAGCGGACGCCGAGATTGTCATCGGCTTCGACATGGAAGGCACCAAAGGCGTTTGGGGCCACGCGGACGACTTCTATTTCTCCGCCGTACTTGAATAACGGATATCATCACAACCATGGAAAACGAATTTATCTTAACGCTCATCCACCGGCCCGAAATGGCGCCGGAATACGCGCAAAAAACCACTCAGGCCGGGCAGGCGGATGACCTCGCCTCGACCGCGCTTCTCGACGAATCGCTCTCGATCTTCCTCTATCAGCAGGAACAAGCCCATAAACGCGGCTTAAAGACGACCATCGAGATGACCTACGCCTCGCTTTTCTCCGACGTCGTCGTCGGTTTGGCGAAGCAGCACCACAAGGAATTCGGCGACGAAATCGGCCTTTCCTTGCTCGGTCTTCCCTGCGAGCAGTTCTACGAGAAATACAAAACCAAGGATTTCTGCATCTGGATGTTCTCCAATGAGGACAAGGAAGCGATCGTCGACGATTGCTTCTCCCTCTTCTATGAGAAGTTCGGCTTCTATCCCGAATCCACCGGCTCCTATTATCTCGACGCCTACACCATTAACTACATCAAGAAGAAATACCCGATGGTCAAATGCGCCGTCGCGACATGCTGGGAAGAAGGGGTCAAGTGCTACCACACGACCAACAATTCCTGGTATACCTTCATCGACGGCGGCCCCTGGGCCCCATGGATCCCGTCCAAAGTCAATTCCTGCCTCCCCGCGGACAGCAAGGAAGACGACTCCGGCATCGTCGCCATCCCGCACCTTAGCCGCGACCTTATGGCGTGCTTCGATGGCAATGGCTCCAACTTCGGCACCCATCCCCAAAACGTCCTCCGCGGCATGATCTACAAGGACAACGAACTCCCATACTTGTTCAACCTTATCGACATGTACCGCCTCCAGGGCAAATACAATAACGGAAACGCCTACAACATGATGTTCGTCGGCCCGGGCTGGCTCAACAAAGCCGGGCGCTGGGAACAACCCTATGAATTACTCAAGAAATCCTATGAGGACGGCATGGAATACTACGCCAAGCTCAAGAGGGAAGGCAAGCTCATCGACATGACGATGTCCGAATACGCCGACCATTACCGGCAGCGTCATCCTTCTTACATGGAACCGGAAGTGGCCTTATGGAAAGACGTCCTCTATGGTTCCGACAAGCAGTATTTCTGGTACTATGACCCGTTCTACCGCGTCTGTCTCGACTTCAACCAAGGCGGCGCCATGATCTGCCTTAACCCCTACGTCAGCAAACTCGACTTGCCCGTCGGCATCGGCACCGGCAATGCCTATAATTGCTCCTATCCTTATATCATCCAAGCCAATTACCGCGCGGGTTACTTCACCCATTACGCCGGGCAAGGCACCCTTAAGTCCTGCATTATCCGTTATGGCAAAGAAGAAGTGGACCTCGCCTTGGAACGCACGATGGCTTCCTACTCCAAAGTTGGTGAGGACATCCTGCTGACGACCAACCCGATGAAAGTCGAATTCTCCGACTTCTCCATCGAGGTCGTCTCCAAATACCTCTTCAAGAAGGGGACGGGCGAAATCGTTACCACCCGCGAGGTCAAAGGCGACCTTGGCGGACGCACCATCGAACTCGAGGATTACCTCGTCGGCTGCTATGGCATCGACGAATATAGCGAAGACATGACCGGCGTCACCCTCGAGGCGGATGATGGCAAAAGCAAAGACGTCATCGAATATAAATACAAATGCCGTAACGCGGAGCGCCTTGGCGCGACCGCCAGGGCCATCGTCCCGCAGGTCAACACCATCGTCGAGATGGGCAGCGAGGATCCCGCCTCTATTGGCCGCATCGAGGAAGGCATCGCCTTCTCGCCGATGTTCCGCCTCTCCAACAAGAAAAAACTCAACGCATCAGGAGAATTCACCACATGGCTCAAGGTAAAAAAGGTAAATTAAACTACCGTTGCCCGCAGTGCTTTAACCGCGATATCGACATCGACCTCTTCTTCGACGAGGAGAAGAACGAATATTATTGCCTCCGTTGCTGCTTCCGTGGCGACGAGGCCAAAGTCAAGGAATGGAACGAGACCATCAAACTCAAATATGGCCACGTCATGGACCGTCTCACCAGTTTAGGTGAGGATAATGAGCCCGCGACCTACCACGCCTACAAGAAGGGAGAGTTCTAGTCGTGCGCCTTGGCATCGATGCCTCCACTTTGGACCAATTGGAGAAATACGATCCCCATTTCTATTACGAGGGGAAGGAAATCGAGCCGTTAAGCTTCCTTCATGAGCATAATGGCATCGGTTTGCTCCGCCTCCGTCTCTGGCTCGACCCTTACGATGAGCAAGGCGTTCCCTATGGCGCGGGCACCAACGACTTCGATTGTTTCTTACGTTTAGCTAAGCGCGGCAACGCCGCCGGCTACAAAATCCTCCTCGATTTCCATTATTCGGATTTCTGGGTCGACCCCGCCAAGCAGACCATGCCCAAAGCCTGGAGGGGCAAAACCCTCGAGGAAGTGGTGGACGCCCTCTATGAATATACCCGCGACACCCTCCTTCGCGTCAAAGCGGAGGGGATAGAGCTCGCGGGCATCCAAGTCGGCAACGAAATCACCCATGGCATGTGCTGGCCGTTAGGCAAACTTAACTATGACGCGGATAACCGTAAGATCGCCAAATTCGAGAATCTCGCGTTGCTGCTTAAAGCCGGCACCAAAGCTTGCAAAGAAGTCTTCCCCGACGTCAAAACCGTCATCCATCTCGAGCATTCCTGCTCGGTTGAGATGCAAGAACACTGGTTCCGCAGCATCATCGACCTCGGCGTCGAATTCGACGTCATCGGCGAATCCTATTATTCTTACTG
The DNA here is from genome assembly GCA_017626815.1 of Bacilli bacterium. GTDB lineage: Bacteria > Bacillota_I > Bacilli_A > RFN20 > CAG-826 > Alloenteromonas. The sequence goes on from JAGAHY010000121.1 coordinate 13,516, forward strand.
GCATGGCTCGTTGGAGGAACTCGCGGCCAATCTCGATAATCTCCACAAAAAGTTCGGTAAAGAACTTTGGATCGTCGAGCTAGGCTACGCTTATGAACCGGCGAGACGCGACGATAAAGAAGGACTAGGGAACCTCATTGATGAGCGTTTCCGCGCCACCCATGACCTCAAGTTCGCCCCATATCCCTTCACCCAGCAAGGCCAATATGACTTCCTCCGTCATTTAATCCGTGTCTGTGCCGAGCATCACGTGGAACAAATGTATTATTGGGAGCCCTTATGGCTGCCACTTCCAAATTGCGGTTGGGCGGATTTGCCAGGCCAAGCCTACATCAACGAACATGGCGACCCCCAAACAGACGAATGGGCCAATGAAACGCTCTTCGATAGCAAAGGTAACGCCACCCTCGGACTGGACGCTTATAAGCTATAACAAAATATACAAGAAAGGCGATATCTGGCTGGATGCCGCCTTTTTTGTTTGCGGAAAACAAGAAAACGAAGACAATATTCTTCAGCGTCTATCGCCGTTGTCGAAAAAATTTTGAAAGCGCTTCCCGCACAAGCGTATAATGTCGGGTGAACAAAACTAGGAGTGACTATGAAAAAACAGAAGCTTTTCATACCAGTGGTCGCCCTCGGCATGCTTTTGCCAGCCTGTGGCGGCGACCCCGTTTCACCTTCTTCAAATCCTTCTTCATCCAATCCATCGGATCCTTCCTCCTCGCAAACCGTCTCGGATAGCGGATACGTTTCCACCGAATCCGTCTCCTCGTCCATCAGCGACAAGTCGAGTTCCAGCGCCAGCGAAGTTTCCAGCAAAACTTCCAGCGCCTCAAGCGATGATCTCGGCGAGGGTGTCTACGCGGGTAACCTCCGCATTTGGTACCACCGCGACGACATGAGGTACGACTCGCTGCGCATCTACCTTTGGAATAGCGCGGTCGATGGCATCGAGTACGAGTGGTCGGGCGAGGACGAGGAATATGGCGTCTACTACGAGACCAACCTCTCGGAAAACCCGCAGTTCGCCCTTTATCCCTCCACCGATATTCGCCTCATCATCAAATACGCGGGATCCTGGGGCGGGCAATCCCTCGATACGATCTGCGTTTTCGATGATTTCGAAAAGACGCTGGAAGACGGGCAGGAGTGGCTCAATATCTACCTCGCCGCCGGCGAAGGCTCGGCCGTCGACCAATTCGCCAAGCGCCAAGACGCTTTAGGCGACCATTTCGACGCCTGCTATGTGGGCGAGGATTGGAAAACCGTCTATATCACCGGCGTCGGCACCAAGGGGGAGCGCACCGACGAGCAAGTCGGGGCCATCGCCTCCTATGAGCTTTATGGCTTCGACCGCAATTACTATTCACTACGTCCGAGCCAAAGACCCGCGCTAGAGAACTATTTAATCAAAAACGCCGTCATCAAGCAGGGCGAATTCCACAACAAACTGACCATTACCCTCGACGAGGACGTCGACCCGACCATCCAATACGAAGTCCGTGGCTATTTCGTCAGCGACACCACCAAACTGAAAACCAAGGCCATCTCGATGAGAAGGCTCTTCGACACGGACAAGTTCGCCAGGGATTATTCCTATGATGGCGATGACCTCGGCTCCACGGTGAATCCCGATGGCACGGTCACTTTCAAGGTTTGGGCCCCAACTTCGAGCAACGTCAAAATCCGCGGCTATTTAACCGGCACCCCATGGAACCTCGTGGGCCGCAAAGTCAAAGACCTCAGCGCCGACTTCCCCATGGAATATGAGGGCAGGGGCGTATGGTCGCTCACCTGGAACAAATCCTACCAGTGGTATACCTACGTCGCGATTAACGCCAACGGCGCCGTCGAGGCCGCCGATCCTTATTCCAAGGCGACGGGCTTAAACGGCGAGCGTTCCGCCATCTTAAATTGGAATGATGCCGCCGTGGTGGATCCCGAAGGCTGGAACGATGGGGCCTATGTCGACGAAAAGCTCACGCCCATCTCTTCCTCCAACAACATCACCGCCTACGAAGTCCATATCCGCGACCTCACCGCCGACAAGACCTGGACCTCCAACAAAGGCAACCGCCGCGGCACCTTCAACGCCTTCTGCGAAGAGGGCACGACCTACACGCAGGCCAACAAATCCGTCTCCACCGGTTTCGACCACATCAAGTCCCTGGGCGTCAACGCCATCCAGTTGCTCCCCGTGTTCGATAGCGATAACGACGAGCGCGTCGAGACCAACTACGATTCGGTGGAAGGCTCTGGCGAGCTTAACCCCGCCGGCTATAACTGGGGCTATAACCCATTGAACTACAACTGCGTCGAAGGCGTCTATTCCAGCGATCCCACCGATCCCAAAGCCGCCATCACCGAATACAAGCACCTCATCCAAGTCGCCGCCGATAACGACATCCGCGTCATCATGGACGTCGTCTACAACCATATGTCCTCGGTGGCCAACAATTCCTTCACCAAACTTGTTCCGTTCTATTTCTTCCGCAGCGACGCTGCCGGTAACTACACCGATGGCTCCGGTTGCGGCAATGAAGTGGCGACGCAGCGCCCCATGGCCTCCAAATTCATCGTCGACTCGGTGAAGTGGTGGGCGAGCGAATACCGCGTCAAGGGTTTCCGCTTCGACCTCATGGGTGTCATCGACCTCGATACCATGAAGGCCGTGCGCAAAGCCGTCAACGAAGTCGACCCGACCATCGTCTTATATGGCGAAGGCTGGACCGGCGGCGGCAGCGCCCTCGAAGGCGGCAAGCAAGCCACGACCAACAACGTCTACTATAACCTTAACACCAGCGAAGGCTTCCCCGTCGGCTGCTTCAACGACGCGGGCCGCGATGGCGCCAAGGGCAACACCCAATGGGCCGATGTTACCCCGGCGGGTGGCTGGATCAACGAAGGTTCCAACGTCGAAAACGTCTATAACACGTTAACCCAAATCCTCGGGCAGAACCGCTGGGCCAAGCAAGCCTTGGGCGATAGCGCGTTCGACATGAACCACAACCAGACCGTCAATTATCTCGCTTGCCACGATAATTACACCCTTTACGACCAAATCAACTATCTCTTCTACAAACATAACGGCACCTTCGGCGACGTCAACCACGAAGACGTCATGAAGGCCGCGACGAGCTTAAGTGCCTTATCCCTCATGGGGCAGGGCATCGGGTTCGTCCACGGCGGCGATGAATTCTTCCGTTCCAAGATCATCGAAAAAGGCGATTATTGGTTCGATGAGCTCGTCGCTTCCTACAAACACGCGACCAATGGCAAAGACAGTTGGATCGAAGGCGATGGCGTCAAGATCGACGACAACCGCTGGTTGGTCCGCAATAGCTATAAGTACGGCGACGCGGTCAATTCCTTCAAGTGGGACCGCCTCCTCAACGACAAAGTCGCGCCGAACTTCGCCAAATTCAAAGACGCCATCAAGCTCCGCATAGCCCAGATGGGTAAGACCCTCGGCCAGAATTTAACCCAAATCTACGACGAAGGCACAACCTGCTGGAGTTATAATGACCTCTTCGACGGGCAAGGCAAATCCAAAACCGACCTGCTCGCAGGCTTCTTCAAGGACCAAAGCGATAACGCGACCCATTACATCTTCACCAACAAGGGCAATGGCGCGGCCTCGATCTCCATCGGCGATTGCGACCTCGAAGTCCTCTATTCCTCCACGGGTGACCATGCCGTTGGGGAGGTCATCAAGTGCACCGGCAGCGTGACCGCGGGGAAATTCGAAACCCTCTTCGTCAAGAAGGTTGCCTAAACACCTCATCCGACATCAAGGCGGCTTCGGCCGCCTTTTTCGATGCGACTTCGCGAAAACATAGTACATAGGTATGGCTTTACGTGTGGGTGAGGAGGGGGTGCTGAAGAAGGCAAAAACTTCGATGCCATCGACCTTTTTCTTGTTGTAAGCCCTTACTTTCCATCTTGTATGTTAAACTTTTGCGTAGTACCCTTATTCCTATAAGGAGCATCCATTTCATGAAAGAAAAGAAAGTGCTGTTTTTATCCATATTGCCCATCGTCGGCTCTATGGTGCTCGCCGGATGCGGCGGCGCGAGTGTGCCCGCGTCTTCTTCCGAGCCGAGCCAGTCCCAATCTTCCGCGGAGCCATCGTCTTCTTCCAAGGCGAGCGAATCCGCCTCTTCCAGCAAATCCAGTTCCTCGTCGAAATCCTCATCTTCCTCCAGCGAAGCTTCCGGAGAATCCCAAACCCATGTCGATAACTACGAGAATTGGATCGATTCCTGGTCGAAGGAAAACCATCTCTATATCCATTATCTGCGTCCCAACGCCTCCGCGGCGGACTATGAGAAGTACTGCCTCTGGGTTTGGCAGCACGCACCCCAAGATCTCGAAGGTAGTCTCTGGGGGTATAGCGGCAAGACGAAAGTCTCCGAAAAACTCGAATTAAAGCCCATGTCCACCTCGTGGATGAGCGCCAAAGACGTCGGCAAAGAGGGCAATGACCCTTGGAACGACGACTATGGCCGCATCATGGATATCGACCTTGGGGCGAGCAACCTCCTGGGTGGCAAAACCGGTGAGCCGACCTCGTTAGCGGGGGCCACCAACGTCGGCTTCCTCGTCGTCGACCAAACCTCGATGGATGGCAGCAGCCACTGGGTCACCGATGGCGGAAAGAACATCTACATCGATCATTTCGACGAACATTTCCGTGCCACCGGCGCGATGCATATCTTCGCCGTCTCGGGCGATTTGAAGAATTATACCTATGAGTCGGGCCAGCAAGAAATCCGCATCAATCCCGTCACCGCGGACACGACCGGCCAATATGTCTCCAAGACGGAGGATATCGTCGACACGATGACCTCCACGCCGACGACCAAGACCAGCGAGGCCTTTAAGTCCCTAGGCGTTGGCTATCAGGTCTTCGTCCCGAGCTTCCGCGATTCCAATGGCGATGGCTTAGGCGACCTCCGCGGCATCATCGATTCCCTCGATTACCTCGAGAGTTTAGGTACCCAGGTCCTCTGGCTCACACCGATTCAGAAGTCGGATTCCTACCATGGCTACGACATTTCCGACTATTACGCGATCGACCCCAAGTTCGGCACCGTCGCCGATTACCGCGAGCTCATCTACAAAGCCCACGAGAAAGGCATGAAGGTATTGATGGACCTCGTCCTCAACCACACGTCGAAGAACAACGTCTGGTTCGAGAAGTCGCAGTGGGCCGTCAACTCCAATAACGCCGAAAGCGACTCCACCGGCATCGAGTGGCGCAACGTCTATTCCTGGAAATACAAAGACGACCAGATCCTCAAATACATCAACGGCAAATATAAGACCATCACCGTCGAGGAAGATGCCCATAGTGACAATCCTTCCTGGTACCGCGATGGCGAGTCCAATTACTATTATTATGGTAAATTCGGCTCGGGCATGCCGGAGATTAACTACGAATATCAGCCGACCCGCGACCTCGTCAAAGACATGGCCCGCTATTGGCTCTCCTTCGGCTTGGATGGCTATCGCCTCGACGCGGTCAAACACATCTACATGAAGGATGAAGTCAAGGACACCGGCAACGACATCATCATCAAAGACGTCGGCTCCAAGCGCGCCTACGATGACGAAAAAGGCGATTATTTCACCAAAGATTTCGACTATTCCAGCGATTTGAACAAGAACGTCACTTGGTGGAAGGAATTCGCGAACGACCTCAAAGGCGCCTATCCCGATTGCTTCCTCGTCGGCGAGAACTTCGACGGCTGGGGACAGCGCATGGCTCCCTACTATAACGCCTTGGATTCGCAGTTCGACTTCGCCAATTACTACCATATCTGCCAATACCTCTACGCCAACCCCGCCCATAATGGCGGCAATGGCGGCGCGGGGCAATATGCCTCGAGCGAGCCTGGCGAAACCTTCGAAGCCTTCAAGACTTCGGCGAACATCAGCTTAAGCGGCCAGGGCATCAGCGTGCCTGGCGGCAAACGTCCAGACTTCATTAACGGAGCCTTCACCTCCAACCACGACGTGCCTCGCGCGATCAACCAAGTCAACGGCACCTGGGCTGGCGCGACCGACACCGTCGCAAGCCCGCGCATCACCGGCACCGCGCAGGAAATCGGCAGGGCCAAAGTCCACGCGGCCGTGACGATGCTTCTCCCTGGCGTCTCCTGGATCTACTATGGCGACGAACTTGGCATGTCGGGCAACACGGATACTCACATCGATACCTATGGTAACGAGAATTCCATGGATATCTGGTACCGTCAGCCGATGAAGTGGGGCAAGACCAGCGTTAAAGGCACCACCGGCTACAAAGCTGGCGCCTATACCTTCGAATGGGATTCCTACAACAAAGACCTTAACGGCGTGGCCGAACAAGACACCGACAATAAGTCGATGTTGGCTTGGTATAAAGCCCTCGGTGACATCAAGAAGCAGTATCCGAAGGGCGCTCAAGTCGAAATGAGCAACGGCTCGGATATCCTCATCTTTACCATCACCGGCGAAGGCGGACCCTCCTGGAAAATCTACATCAACTGCGGATTTGGCAATGGCGAATCCTATATCGTCAATCCGGGTACCGGCTATGCCCAATATGACGCCCCGGTCTTGGCCAATGGCGCGACCACAAGCACCTTCGGTTCAACCAAATACAGCGTCTTGGCGTTCAAGAAATAAGGAGTAACGGACATGAAAGCGAAATTCTTAATCCCTCTTCTTAGCCTTGGCATGTTGACGTCCTGCGCCCTTCAAGCCCACGTCGCCTTGGCGGATAACGTCAATACCACCTATCTCGTTCTCTCTAGCGTCGGCCGTTATTCCGGCGACATGGAGGTCAAGGAGAAATTCCCTGATCTCTTCCTTGAGAATGTCGTCGTCTTCAAAGGCGCGCCCGGCACCGCGCTTCCAACAAGCGAGCAAATCACCGCGACTTCTGGCGTTTCCTTCCTCAATTGGGTCAGTTATGATGGCTTAGGCGCGCCAAGCGTCTATACCGAAGTCCCAAAGGAAGACGGCAAGATCCTATATGCCTATTTCGAAGGCGGCAAAGGTGGCCAAGTCGGCCCCGTCGATCCCGGACAGGAAGTAACCTATACCTTAACTGGCGCGCCGGAATGGATTACCGATGATGGCTGCGTCATCTTCGCTTGGGTCTGGGGCAATGGCGAGAACGGCGCCTGGGTTAATTGTGTCTATGGCGAAGGCGCGAAGCCGACAAGTTTCTCCTTCACCGTCGCCCACGAAATGACAGGCTGTCTCCTTGCCCGCTGCGCCGCTGGCACGACGTTACCGGATTGGGACCAAAAAACCGATGGCCCTGGTAAGGTTTACAATCAAACCAATGACTTGACGCTGACTTCTGGGCAGTATAACTACACTTGCCCAGAATGGAAAGGCATAAAATAAAGTCAAATAACCTGATTTAGGCTCTTTGAATAGCCCGATATCCCAACCAACCATTGGGCGTCGGGCTTTTCCTTTATGGTTTATAGCCTGTTGCAAATAACGCTTTTGCTATCTCCGATGAGGAACTAAAGACACAAAAATCTCATAATTCCAAATACGATATAAACAAGAGCAAAGTATGTGAATATCTTCATAAAAACGGGGTATTTTCGCGCATATAACAAATACGCATTCCTTGCAAAACGCCATCCATTTTTGAAATGTGGAATTGCTATGGCGATGCTTGGAAAATAAACGGGAACGGACAAACCTGTTCAAGGGCGGCATATTTGCATTCGTGCGCGCGTAAGGTATAATTTGCGCGCCTATGAAAGTATCTATTGTTATCCCCGCCAAAAACCAATCCGATAAACTCGCCAAACACCTTCGCGAATCCATCCTGCCGTATTTCGATGGCACCAAAATCGATTACGATGTTTTGATCTGCACCGACGGCGGCAGCGAAGAAGAACAACGCAAACTCGAAGACTATGCAAAAGATTTCCCTAAGAACGTCATTTTGCTCCCCTTGGAGAACAAAAGGGGCAAAGGACACGCGGTGAAGAAAGCCATTTTGGCCGCTGATGGCGATTATGTTCTATTCATGGACGCCGACTTAGCCACCGATTTGCATGTTTTTGACTTGATCCAACCGGATCTAGGTAAAAACGACTGCTTCATCGCAAGCCGCGACATGAAAGATTCCAAATATGGCCAAAAGCAGCCATTCATGCGCCGTTTGACCCACTGGGGATGCCGCAAAGTGGTCTCCATGAAGTTCCATATGAAAGGCATCAAGGACACGCAATGCGGATACAAATGCATCCGCGCCGATATCGCCAGGAAGGCCTGCAAGCTCTCCATCATCGACGGGTTTGCCTTCGATGTGGAATTGCTCTACATTCTCTATCTTAACGGTTATCAAATCACCGAACTTCCCTGCATCTGGACCGATGATCCCGATTCCACGGTTGGAAGTCCGTTAAAAACTACGATGAAGTTCTATAAAGATCTCGGCATCATCAAGAAAAACAGGAAGAATTATCTCTTCCAGAAGGAGGAATAACCATGCTTATCGACCGCGCAGTCATCGAAGTCCGCTCCGGCAATGGCGGCAATGGCGCCATTTCCTTCCTTCGGGAAAAGAACATGCCTAAAGCAGGGCCTGACGGCGGCAATGGTGGCCGCGGCGGGTCCGTTTACCTGGTGGCTAAGGGCGACGTCAATACGCTTTTGGCGTATCGTCATTCGCGCCTTATCGCCGCAATGGATGGCGAAAAGGGTGATAAGAAGATGCGTTATGGCCGTTCGGCCGATGACGTCTATTGCGACGTCCCCGTCGGCACGGTCGTCTACGAAGAAGCCTCCGGTGCCTTTATGGCGGACCTTAGCCATGAAGGCGACATCGTTTGCCTTGCCAAAGGCGGCAGGGGAGGACGTGGCAACGCGGCTTATAAATCCTCGCGCCTTAAAGCCCCAAAAATTGCTGAGAATGGTTTTCCTGGCGAAAGAAAACGCATCGTTTTGGAATTGAAATTGCTCGCTGACGCGGGTCTCATCGGGTTCCCATCCGTGGGTAAATCGACGTTTTTGAACATCGTTTCCAAGGCTAACGTGCCCACTGCGGATTACCCTTTTACCACGTTGACTCCCAATCTTGGCGTCGTCACGTTAAAGGATGGCGTCCATCAATTCGTCCTCGCGGATATGCCGGGCCTTATCGAAGGGGCCCATGAAGGAAAAGGCTTAGGCATCACCTTCCTTCGCCACATTGAAAGATGCCGCGTTTTGGTTCACATGATTTCGATGGATGGCGAGCGCGACCCCGTTGAGGATTTCAACATCATCAACGCCGAACTCCGCGACTATGGCGCCAAATTGGAACTTCGCCCACAAGTCGTTGTAGCCACGAAAATGGACTGTGAGGGGGCGGAAGAACGCAAAGCCGCGTTTGATAAAGCCCTCGGCATCGAATCCATTGGCGTCAGCGCATTGACTGACGATGGCGTCGATGAAGTGCTGAACAAGACTTATGAACTGATTACCAAGACACCTTTGTTCCCATTAAAAGGAGTCGAGGAAGAAGAAGTCATCGGCGGGCTCAAAGTCTACGATGCCCACTTGGACAAAAAAGAAGATCCTTTTGTCATCCTTCGTCCATCCGAGCACAAATTCATTATCACCGGCGAAGAAGTCACGAAGAAATACGCCCTTATCAACCTCTCCACCGATGCCGGCGTCGCTCAACTCATCGCTTATCTGCAACGCCTTGGCGTCGATGAGGCATTACGGGAAAAAGGCGCCAAAGACGGCGATTTAGTGCAACTGTGCGATTTTGAGTTTGAGTATATCGAATAGTGGTTTCGATTCGTTTATAATTACCCTTGTGGATAAGCAACCATTCCCTAAATCCGTCGTCATCACTCTTGTCGCCTCTGGGGTGTGCTTGCTTGCCGTCATTCTGTTCTTAGCCATTTACCATTGACAAATTTATGATTTATTCTCTGTATGGAAGCGTCGTCGAAAGGGCCGCGGAGAAAATCGCGGTCGATCTAGGCAACATCGCCTATGAGGTTTTCGTTCCGCGCCCGCAGGAATTCCTCCTTGGGGAAATGGCGAAGGTCTATATCCGCGAGATCATGACCCAAGATGACCATTATCTAGTCGGTTTCCAGACCAAACTGGAAAAAGAAGCGTTCGATTCTTTGACTGAGGTGAAGGGCATCGGCCCGAAGACGGCGTTATCCGCGCTTTCTGGAACTACTCCGGAAGAACTATTTAACGCGATCGCCAATAGCGACGCGAAATTCTTGAAGAAGCTCCCTGGCATCGGCCCCAAGGCCGCTTCGCAAATCATTTTGGATTTGCAGGGAAAACTGGTTAAAGAAGAGCCGAAGAAAGACGGCGACAACTTTCCATCCGTGCGCGCTGCGCTTAAGTCTTTGGGCTTCAAAGCGAAGGAAATCGATGGCGCAATCGCCACCCTTGGTGATCAGAATCTCACCGACCAAGATGCGTTGCGCGTCGCTTTGCGCAGCCTTAGAAAGGATTACTAACCGTGCCCAGACTCGTCGATGTGCGCAAGGAACCCGAAGACGTTACCGCCGATCTTACATTGCGTCCCATTACTTTAAAGGAATATGTGGGGCAGACGGCGATGAAGAAGAATCTTTCGGTTTTCATCGGCGCGGCCAAAAAACGTAAGGAACCCTTAGACCACGTCTTGCTTTATGGGCCGCCTGGATTAGGCAAAACGACGATGGCGTATGTTTTGGCCAATGAGATAGGTGGACATATCCGTTTAGCTAATGGACCAAGCATCGAGCGCACCGGCGACCTAGCCGCGATTTTGAGTGAACTTGAGCCTGGGGATGTTCTTTTCATTGACGAAATCCATCGTCTTCCCCGCGTCGTCGAGGAAGTTCTTTATAGCGCCATGGAGGATTTCAATCTGACCATCATGGTGAACCAGGGCGGGACCAGCCATTCTTTAAGTTTGCCTTTGCCTCCGTTTACGCTTGTTGGCGCGACTACCCGTTCCGGCGACTTATCTTCGCCGCTACGTTCCCGTTTCGGGATTTCCATCAAAATCGATTATTACACCGAAGAGGAGCTCGAACAGATCGTTAAGAGAACCTCCCGCGTCTTGCTCGCCCCGATCGCCGATGACGCCGCCAAACTCATCGCTAAGCGCAGCAGGGGAACGCCCCGTTTGGCTAACCGTCTTTTTAAGCGCGTCCGCGACTTCGCGGATTTTAAAGGGGAGAAGGCCATCTCTATGGAGACGACCCTCGAAGCCCTCTCGGCCTTGAAGATTGATGAACTCGGATTAGATGAAGTGGACCTCCGCTATCTTTCCTGCGTCATCGACCGTTTCCATGGGGGTCCGGTTGGCTTAGAAGCCATCGCCAGTTCCATCGGTGAGGAAATCACCAACTTGGAAGACGTCTATGAGCCATATTTGGTTTTGACGGGCATGATCAACCGCACCGCCAGGGGCCGCGTGGCCACCGAAAAGGCCTACGCTCATCTTAGAAGACCTCATCAAGTCGGCCTCTTTTAGTCCTTAGAAACCCCGCGTTTTTGCGGGTTTTTTCAAAATAAAGCCCCTTCTGCAGGGATTTTATCGATTTCGGGAAAACGCGAATTTAGGGCGTGAGGAAATTCCCTTAAATCTTTGTTGCCACTCGCCCGCGTGAAGAGTATCCTTTTACACGTCAGCATGAATTATTAATAATTCAGTGCGATCCCCCTCGGAGGAAGTTAGTATGCGTCGTTACATTTCTTATTTGTTGCTATGCGGTGCCACGTTACTCGGTGTCGGAGCCTCGGTTGCCCCGACCGTTTTGAACATGGATGCCGACATGGCCTATGAAAGTGGTAAGACCATGTACTTCAAGGCCGCCGCTTGGGACGAAACGACCCAAAACGGCAATTACACCGATGGCGAAGGCGAATTCCTTTCCTATAAGGACGGCGCCTCCAAGCAGCCCATCGAATACATCGCTCAGACGATGCGCGACCGCCTTGATGCCTATGGACTTACAGGCTATAAAGTCGAAACCCAGGGTTCCGACACCGTCTCGGTCACCGTCCGTGCCCGCAAGGATTCCGAAACCATCTATGGTTACCTCGAGAAGTATCTTTCCTTCTCCGGCGGCGACTATGAGCTTGATGCTTCCATCGTCACCGGCACCGATTACGCCTATAACGAGCATTGGGCCGACATCATCGATGGTCAGACCGCTTATATCGTCGATATGGAGCAGGGTGCCTATAACGTCCCGACCGTCGTCGTCCCCTTAAAAGAAGGTTCCGATTATAAGGACGCCTTCGACAACTTGGTCAAATATTGCAAAGACAACACGACGGAAGCGGATGAAGAAGCCGGAACCGAAGGCTCTTCCTGCATGATCGTCGTCTGGAGCAACCGCGACGAAAACGACACCTATGAAATCGCGGGCAGCGACCCCAATATCTCCGCCAAAATCGTCTCCATGGTGAGCCCCAGCAATGGCGTTTACTATGAATCCAGCGATTCCGAACAGGAAAAACCCTTCCTTCGTTTGATCCCAACCTCCTCCGCGACCTCTGGCGAAAGCTACGACCCCTCCAAGACCGTCGAAGCCTATGACGCCGCCCGCACCTTGATGCTCACCATCAACGCCGGCAAATTCCAATATGACGAATTGAAGGACAACTCCGGCAGCGAGGCCCCTCAATACGCCGTCTCCTTCACTTACAGCGAAAATACCCCGGCTTCCGTCGAGAATTTGCTCAAAAGCGGTGATTGGAACCGCACGGTCGCCTTGTCTTCGACTCTCATCTCCATCGGCGTCGCCATTATCTTCGTCGCCGTTATGCTTGCCTTCTTCCAGCGCATCCTCGCGCCCTTGCAGCTTGCCACTATGGCGATTACCGCCTTTGCTTCCTTTGCGGTTTACGTTGCCTTTGGCACTCCGTTTAACATCGCCGCGTTGATCGGCCTTGTCGCGACCGCCTTCATCGGATTGTTCGGCTCCCTCTTCTATGGCGCCAAGCTCAAAGAAGAGATCTACAAAGGCCGCACCTTAAAGAAAGCCCACGCGGAAGCAGTGAAGCGTTCCTTGCTTCCGACCCTCGACCTCAGCGTCATCTCCGTCCTCATCGGCGTCTGCCTCTATGGTTTAGGCGGCGACGTCGCCTCCAAAGCTGGCGTCATGCTCGTCCTCGGTGGCTTCTTCGGCTTCATCGTCAACACCCTGTATACCCGCATCGGCGGATGGTTGCTTTGCAACGATTCCACGATGGCATCGAAGTTCGGTAAGCAACTCGGCATCCGCGAAGACCGCATCCCGGACCTCGTCAAAGAAGAGAAACCTTCCTATTTCGGACCTTACGCCAATAGCAATTTCTCCAAAGGAAAGAAGATCTCCTTGATCGCGACCTGCGCCTTCCTCCTTGCCGGCATCGGCGCTTCCATCGGATGGGGCATCGCGTCCAACGGTTCTTCCTTCTTCAATTCCAGCGCTTATGAAAGCGCGGCCCCGATTCTCCGCCTCGATGTCCGTTCCAACCAGAGCAACGTGATCTCCGTCACCTCGTACTCGGAAACCTCGCGCCTTCTCGACGCCAACTTCGACGCCGAAGACCCGCAAGACTTATTCCATATTTATAAGATAAACGACGCCTACCTCGCCGATTATGTCAGTGATGACATCCAGCTCTCCTCCAGCGCCAAATCCGTCTATACCGGGCAAGGCGACGAAGGCCAAACCTATTATTGGTTCTATTACCAAGTCACCCTCGGCAAGAAATCCAGCGTCTTCACCAAAGCCTTAACCGAAGATGCGACCATCAAAGTCGAGCGTTGGAATGGCTCCTCCTATGTCAACGTCGGTGAAGCCATGTCCCTCTCCGATTTCTCCTCCGAACTCATCAACACCACGTTAGGAGAAGCGGTGACCACGACCGACTATGGCGCCTATTCCAATGACCTTTACGTCACCTTCAGTGCTGTCAAACACGCTGATTTGACCCCGTATCTATGGCAAGTCACCCTCGGCATGGGCATTGGCTTAGCGAGCGTCCTCGTCTACATGATGCTCCGTTATCGCCCAAGCCGCGGTATCGTCGCTGGTCTCATCATCGCCGCCAGCTCCTTCATTGGCACTTCCTTCTTCATCCTTACCCGCATTTCCACCAGCCCCGTGGTCTCCTTAGGTTCCATCCTCGCAGCCGTCTTGGTCGCCGCGATGGCTATCTATGTCCTCGCCGCTGAAAAGGAAATCTACCGCGATTCCAAGGAAAAGGACAAAAACACCCCCGAATTCCGTGCCCAATGCCTCCAAGACGCGACTTCCCGCCAGGCCCACAATGTATTCTTATTCGTGGCGCTTGCCCTCTATGTCGCCATCTCTTGCTTCGGCTTCGGACCTAGGATTTACGCGAATTCCTACCTTTCCATGCTCATCGCGATCGCGTTTGGCCTCAGCCTTGTGCTCACCGCGATGGCTTCTTCCAGCGCATTACTTGGCAAACAGTTCGCGAAGATTCAATTCAGCCGTGGACCTTCCAAGAAAAAGAAGAAAGCCAAACAAGGCGGCCAGCTCATGAAGAAAAAGAACTCCGCAGAACCCGAGGAATCGATCTTCATCGGTATTAACGATTAATGGAAGACCTTCGCACTAGACTATTACAATATTACGACCTTACAGAAGAGGACTGCGCGCGCATCACGCGCGAGCCCTCTTTTTCTAGCATTCCGACCATCGAAAACGAGCTTTCCGCGGTGACGGCCAAAAACCGCATCCTGCAGGCCATCAAAGACGATGAACGGATCCTTATCTATGGCGACTATGATACCGATGGCATCATGGCCACCTCCATCATGCTCCGTTGTTTCCATATCCTAGGCAAAACGGCGTCCTTCTTTATTCCATCCCGGTATATCGACGGTTACGGTTTGACGATGGAAAATGCGAAAAAGATTGCAAAAAGCGGCTATTCTTTATTGATTTTGGTCGATAATGGGGTCGGATGCCTTCAAGAAGTCAGCTATCTTCTTAGCCAAGGCGTCGAAACCATCATCATCGACCATCATGAACTTCCTAGCGTCTTGCCACCCGCCTTGGCCACCATTCACCCTGACCTTCTCCCTTATGGCCAAGTACCCGTCAGCGCGGGTTATCTTTGTTTCCTCTTTTCCATCTGCCTACTGGACAAAGCGGACGATTACCTGCTGACATTAGGGGCCGTCTCCACGATTTCCGACTGTATGCCAATGAAATACCATAACCGCGAGCTTGTGGCGTTGGCATTACGGAACATCCGCAAAAACAAATACCCACAGGTGATGTACCTCGCCGAGCGTTCCGTCGTGGATGAATCCACCTTGTCGATGACCGTCATCCCGACCATCAACGCGGTAGGGCGCATGATCGAGGACCATAAAATATCGCGTGTCGTCCATTATTTCGCCGAATTTGAGCATAAAGATTTATCCCAAACCGCGGATTGGATGAAAAAAATCAACGAGGATCGCAAAGCCGCGACCAAAGCCGCGATGGAACGTCTCCGCCCCGAACCTGAGCTTCCCGCGATCGTCGTCGTCGGTCGGCTTCAGGAAGGGCTTAACGGCCTCTTAGCCAACCGTCTGCTCAACGAATACAACAAACCTGTCGCCTGCTTCTCCCAAGCCAAAAGCGATCCGGACCTCTATGTCGGCTCCCTGCGTTCCAAGCCGGGATTCGACGTCATGGATTTCGAAGCCTCTGTGTCCGAACTTTTAGTCAAGGGTGGGGGACATGCTTTCGCAGGTGGCGTATCCATCAAGAAAAGCGATTACGGCGCCTTTAAGGACGCCTTTGAGAAATACGCCTTCCGGCACCCCCTTGAAGAAGAGAAAAAGCGCACGGTTCCTTTGCTTTTGTCCGAAGTCAGTATGGATACGTACCGCATCATCCGTTCTTTCGGGCCGTTTGGCTATGATTACCTCGAGCCGGAATTCTTGATCGAGAATCTGCCCGTTTCCTCGCTTCGTTTCTCCCAAGACGGGCGTTTCTTAAGCACGCCTTTAGGGAAAGGAGTGCGCTTATTTTCCTTTTCCTATGGAAAACCATCCTTGATTAATTCCAACGATAAAGTATCGTTGTCGGGTACACTCAAACTCGATGAGTTCCGTGGACAGTTGCAGCTGACGTTCCGCTGCGAGAAAAAGTAAGACGAAAGGGGGCAAACCCATGCCGGAAGAAGTGAAACAAAAGCCATTAGTCCCCAATGGCGGCTACCCCATGCACCGATTTGAGGACCTTGAGAGCCTCTATTTTGTCTATATCACCAACCCCGATGACCGAGCGATGATCAAACGGGCCTATGAATTCGCGAAGCTAAAGCACGAGGGGCAGATGCGCCGCTCGGGCGAACCCTACATCCAGCACCCCATCGGAGTCGCCTATATCTGCGTGCAATTGCAGACTGGCCCGGCTACCATCGCCAGCGCCTTCCTCCACGATGTCGTCGAGGATACCGATACTTCGATTGAGGACATCAACCGGATGTTCGGCCCCGATGTAGCGAAAATCGTCGACGCGCTAACCAAAATCCAGCGCATGAAGTTCTCCCACATGACCGCGGAGGACTTTGAAGCCGAGGATCACCGTAAAATCTTCCTGGGCATGGCGCAGGACGTCCGCGTCATCATCGTCAAGTTGGCCGACCGTCTCCATAACCTTCGCACTTTGGATTCGCTCGCGCCTAACCGCCAAATCGCCCTCTCCAAAGAAACCTTGGAAGTCTTCACCCCAATCGCCCACCGCCTGGGTATCTATACCGTCCAATCGGAGTTGGAGGACCTCTCGCTAAAATACCTTGAACCCCAGAAATACCAAGCCATCTTGACCTTGGTCAACGAGAAGTTCGAACACCGTAAAGCCTCCTTGGAAAGCTTGAAGAAAAGGATCGCCGACTTACTCCTCGACCATGACATTCCCTTTAAGATGGAATCCCGCGTCAAGTCGATTTACTCTATTTACAAGAAAATGTATAAGAAGGGACATTCCTTCGACGATATCTATGATATTTTAGCGATTCGTATCATTACGCAGTCGGTTTTAAACTGCTATGAGATCCTTGGCATGATCCACTCGACCTATAAGCCAATTCCCGGCAGGTTCAAGGATTATATCGCCATGCCTAAACCCAACATGTACCAGTCGCTTCATACCTCGATTCTCACTGGCGACGGGCAGGTTTACGAAGTCCAAATCCGCACCGAGGAGATGGACACCATCGCCGAGACCGGCGTCGCCGCCCACTGGAAATACAAAGAGGGCAATAACTATAACGCCCACGCCGAGCAGAAAGAGATTGAGGAGCAGCTTCACTGGTTCCGTGATTTCGTCTCCATCTCGGGCGAACGCAAAGATTCCAGCGCCTCCGAGTACATGGCCGCGCTTTCCAACGACGTCTTCGGCGCGAACGTCTATGTCTTTACTCCACTTGGCAAAGTCATCGACCTCCCCACCGGGGCAACGACCCTTGATTTCGCCTACAAAATCCACACGAAAGTAGGGGATTCGGCCATGGGCGCCATCGTCAACGGCACCCTCGTCCCGCTAAACACGGTCTTAAAGACAGGCGACGTCTGCGAAATCCGCACCTCCAAGACGGCCCATCCCAACGATTCCTGGCTGGAGATCGCCAAGACTTCCTCCGCGAAAGGGCATATCCGCCGCGCGTTGCAACGCCGCGACGCCGAATTGCTCCGCGAAGAACGTTCCAAAGCCGGGAAGCAATCCCTAGTCGACGCCTTCAAGATGCAGGGCATCGATGAGCCGGAGATGGTCAAACTCATCGAATCCTCCCAAGCCCTCAAAAACGAATATCATTTCGATAACATTGAAGATCTCTATGTCATGGTTTATGGCAAAAACCCGGCTCCGGGCGCGGTCATCGACATGCTGCGCATCCGCAAAAAGCCAACCATGCCCGTGGTCAAACCTTCGAAGTCATCGAACAAAATCGCCGAGGACAAAAACCCCGTCGAAGTCTCCGGAGGCGTCACTGGCCTAGCCATCGCCTTAAGCCAATGCTGCACCCCGATCCCAGGGGATGCGATCGTCGGTTACATCACCAAAGGCAAAGGCATCACGGTCCATCGTTCCAATTGTCCTAACGTGGCCGCCACCAAACGCCTAATCGATGTGCATTGGAAAGAGGACCTCGGCATTTCGGTGTATCCCGTCGATATCTCCGTCTTCGCCAACGACCGTCCAAACCTCGTCTCTGATATCCTGACGACTTTCGCCGCCAAATCCGTGGCCGTGCGCGACCTCCACGCCCATTTGATCCCCGAGAACAATAACGTCGTCGTCGACATGACCGTAGCCGTCCCCGATGCCAAAGTCCTCGAGGACTGCTTCGCCGATTTGATGGGGGTCCGCGGCGTTTACGACGCGACCCGCGTCATTCACTAGCGTGCACGTACGTATGGCATAATGCGCGCAATGCGCCTATAATACCTTCGTCAATTTGGAGAAGATTATGCCAACCATCAATCCCGTTAAAGGAACCCATGACATCATCGCCGACGAGGCGGATGTTTATTCCTATATCGAATCCGTCTTCGCGAAAGAGGCGGAATCCTTTGGCTATCGCCATATCGTGACTCCCGTTTTGGAACATACCGAAGTCTTTGACCGCGCCACCGGCGAAGGTTCCGACGTCGTCCGCAAGGAGATGTACACCTTCCTCGACAAGGCCGAGCGTTCGGTCACGCTGCGCCCGGAAGGGACGGCAGGGGTCATGAGAAGCATTATGACCAACAAACTCTACGCCACCCCGGACATGCCGCTAAAATACTATTATTCCGGCACGACGTACCGCTATGAGCGTCCCCAGCTTGGGAGATACCGCGAATTCCGTCAAATCGGCGTGGAATGCGTGGGCGAAGATAGCGTCTATCTTGACGCCGAAACGGTCGCTTTGGCGGCCCGCACGCTGCAAAAACTAGGTTTCAAGGACCTGAGATTGAAGATCAATACCCTCGGCGATAAAGCCTCCAGGGAAAACTATAAGGAAGCATTACGCGCTTTCTTTGCCACGCGCATCGACCAGATGTGCCCCGATTGTCATGAGCGTCTTCGCCTCAATCCGCTGCGCATCCTCGATTGCAAAGTCCCCGAGGACCACGCCCTCGTCGCCGATGCGCCCAAGATGAAGGACTACCTCAGCCCCGAATCGCTCGAACGCTACCAGAAAACCCTCGATTTGCTGCGCCTTTTAGACATTCCTTTTGAGGAAGACGATACCCTTGTCCGCGGCCTTGACTATTATGGCGAGATCGTGTTTGAGGTCCATTGTATCTCCCCCGAAGGCAACGACTATGGCGCGATCTGCGGTGGCGGCCACTACGAAGGCATCCTCACCAATTTTGGTGGGCCCAAGGAAATCGACGTCGGCGTCGGTTTCGCCATGGGCGTCGAACGCGTCTATGCCCTGATGAAGGAATTCGGCCTCATCGGCGGCCTCGCCAGCACCCTTGACATTTATCTGATGCCACTAGGGGAAGAAGCCATCCGCCCGGCCTATGAACTTGGCGACACCCTGCGCGGGCTTGGCTATTCCGCCTTGGTTCCCTATAAGCCCGGGAAACTAGGCGCCTATTTCAAGAAAGCCGAGCGCAAAGGCGCGCGCTACGCCATCATTTTCGGCGAGACGGAACTTCAAAACGGCTTTGTCCAGGTCAAGGACCTCACCAAGCAGCAGCAAGAGGAAGTCAATTTGAAGGAACTTCCGGACTATCTTGCCGCCCATTTACGTTAAATCACTTCGAAGAAGGAGAATATTCGACTATGTACCGCAACCATTATAACGGGACCCTCCGCAAAGCCGACGTCGGAACCAAAGTGACGTTGGTCGGCTGGGTCGCGCAGCGCAGGAACCTTGGTTCCTTGCTGTTTTTGGACCTTCGCGACACGACTGGCATCGTCCAGTGCGTCTCCGCGAACCCCGACGATCTTCCCGACGTCCGCAACGAATATGTCGTTCAGGTGGAAGGCGCCGTCCAAGCCAAAGATGTCCCTAACCCCAATTTGCCTACGGGCGAAGTGGAAGTGAACATCGAAAAGCTCACGGTCATCAACAAAGCCCAAACCACCCCGTTCATCATCGCGGATAAGACCGACGCCCTCGAGGAAACCCGCCTCCAGTACCGTTATTTGGACCTTCGCCGTCCCATCTTGCAACGCAACCTCCGCATCCGCAACAAAATCTGCCACGCGGCACGCGAATATTTCGAGGAGAACAATTTCTTGGAGGTCGAGACCCCGATGCTCAACCTCTCTTCCCCCGAAGGCGCGAAGGAATATCTCGTTCCTAGCCGCCTCCACCATGGCTCATTCTACGCCTTGCCCCAATCCCCGCAGGTGTGGAAGCAGATGCTCATGATCGCCGGCGTCGACCGTTATTACCAAATCGCCCGTTGCTTCCGCGACGAGGACCTCCGCGCCGACCGCCAACCCGAATTCACCCAAATCGACTTAGAAACCTCCTTCCTCAGCCAGGATGAGATTCTTACCATCATGGAAGGATTCCTCAAGAAAGCCTTCAAGGAAGCCGCCGATGTCGATATCCAGACCCCGCTCCGCCGCATCCCGTATTGGACCGCCATGGACACTTATGGCTCCGATAAGCCCGATACGCGCTTTGGTTTGGAACTCCATGACGTCTCCGTCATCCTCAAGAAGGGCACCTTCGAAGGATTCGGCGAAAAAGACTATGTCAAAGGCATCGTCGTCCCCGGCGTCGCCGCGACGACCAGCCGCAAAAACCTCGATGAACTCAACCTTGAGGCCAGGAAATTCTCCCTTAAAGGCGTCATTGCCCTCAAATACCTTAACGGCGCTCTCGAAGGCTCCTTCACCAAATTCCTTAATGAGGATATCCTCAAGGAACTCGTCGCCGAGCTCGGCTTAAAGGAAGGGGATCTCTTCCTCTTCGCCTCCAGCGCCTCGCGCCGTCAAATCGATAACGGCCTAGGCGCCTTGCGCACCCTCTACGCCCGCAAGCTTGGCCTAATCAAGCCCGGCACCTACGACCTCCTCTGGGTCGTCGACTTCCCGATGTTCACGCCTGTAGAAGGGGAAGAAGGCAAATACGTGGCCGAGCACCATCCGTTCACCCGTCCCCGCGACGAGGACCTCGACAAGCTCGACACCAAGCCCGAAGACGTCCTTGCCTATGCTTACGACATCGTCATCAACGGCTACGAAGCCGGCGGTGGAACCCTCCGTATCTACGACCACGATACCCAATGGAAGATCTTCAAATTACTTGGCTTAAGCGACGAAGACGTCTCCAACAAGTTCGGCTGGTTCATCAACGCGTTCAACTACGGCGCGCCCCCACACGGTGGCATCGCCTTCGGTTTGGACCGCCTCACGATGATCATGGCGGGCACGGAGAACATCCGCGACGTCATCGCCTTCCCGAAGAACCTCCAAGCCGTCGACCCGACCTCCAAAGCCCCGCGCGAAGTCTCGCCGGACCAACTTGAAATCCTTGGACTCGATTTGAAGGAAGAGTAGGGGTTATATAACAAAGTTATATAGACAAACTAAATATTCACTAAAAAACTACTAATAATTAAAGGAGATAAATCATGGATAAGAAAGCACTCGAACAAGCAAACCTATCCGTTTCCGCGATGCGTTCGCTCGTCATCGACATGACCAACAAAGCCCATTCGGGGCACCCTGGCATGGCCCTAGACATCGCCCCGGCGGTGTATGCCTTATTCCATGATCACCTCATCGCTGATCCCACCCATCCCACATGGATCAACCGCGACCGCTTCGTTCTTTCCAGCGGCCACGTGAGTTCGTTGCTTTACGCGACGCTGCATCTTTGTGGCTATGACTTATCCATGGACGACCTTGGGCAGTTCCGTCAATTCGGCTCCAAGACCCCAGGCCACCCCGAATACGGTTGGACCTGTGGCGTCGATAGCACCTCGGGGCCTTTAGGCCAAGGCATCGCCACGGCCGTCGGCATGGCCATCGCCGAGCGGGCGATTTCTGGCCAATATCCTGATGCCAAGGGCGTTTTCGGCCATTACACCTATTGCGTCTGCGGCGACGGTTGCCTCCAAGAGGGCATCTCCCAAGAGGCGATTTCCCTCGCCGGCCACCATCATCTCAACAAATTGATCCTCATCTATGACCAAAACGGCGCGACCCTCGACGGGCCGACCGATGATTCTTTCAGCGAGAACGTCGAACTGCGTTTCCTCGCCAGCGAATGGAACGTCCTTAAGGTTGAGGATGGCAACGACATCGCCGCCATCTCCAAGGCCATTGGCAAAGCCAAAAAGAGCAAAGACCCGACGCTGATCATCGTTAAAACCCGCATCGGCTATGGCTCGGTGAACGAAGGTTCCCACAAAACCCATGGCGAGCCGCTAGGGGAGGAAGATGGCGCCCACGCCAAACAAGTCTATGGCTACGCCTACCCGCCCTTCACCGTCCCCGAAGAAGTCTACGCCGACTTCAAGTCCGCCTTTGCCCAGCGTGGCCAAGCCGCTTACGCCGAATTCGAGGGCGCCTGTGGCAAATTCCGCGCCGAGCATCCCGAGGAAGCGAAGAAATTCTCCGATGCCTTCGAAAGAAATTACGATTCCTATGTCCCCGCTTACCCCAACTTCGAAGTCGGGAAGGCGGAGGCGACCCGCTCCTTCTCCGGCAAATGCCTCGCCGCGCTTCATGACGCGCTGCCGTTTACTTTCGGCGGATCCGCGGACGTGGCCGGTTCCACCAAGACGAGCATGAAGAACGAGTCCATGTTCACCTTCGACAATTTCGCCGGGCGCGACATGCATTGGGGCATCCGCGAGTTCGCGATGGCCGCCTGCTGCAACGGCATCGCCCTCCATGGCGGGTTATTGCCTTACGGCTCCACCTTCTTTGTGTTCTCGGACTATCTCAAGCCCGCGGTGAGGTTAGCCGCGCTACAAAAGCTCCCGTTATTCTATATTTTCACCCACGATAGCATCGCCGTCGGCGAAGATGGCCCAACCCACCAGCCGATTGAACAGCTCGCGATGCTTCGCAGTATCCCTGGCCTAGAAGTCATCCGTCCCGCCGACGCCAAGGAAGTCATCGGGGCCTATGAAATCGTCCGTAAGAAAGCGGAAGGGCCCACGGCCTTGGTCTTGACCCGCCAAAACGTCGAGACCCTCGAAGCCACCGACCCCGAGAAAGTGGCGAAAGGCGGCTATCTCGTCTATAAGCCTGAGGGCGCAACCCATTTGATCCTGGCTACCGGCTCCGAAGTCGCCCCGGCGGTCCATATCGCCAAGGCTTTGGAAGAAGAGGGACTTAAAGTGGCCGTCGCCTCCTTGCCCTCGGTCTCCCGCTTCCTGGAACAGGACGAAGCTTATGTCGCGGAAGTCCTCTTCGTCCCTTGGCAGAACCGTATCTCTTTAGAGATGGCTTCGACATTCGGATGGGGAGGATTAGCCAAAAACAATATCGGCATCGACCGTTTCGGCGCCTCCGCGCCAGCCAAAGACGTCATCGCCGCCTACGGCTTCGACGAGGCTTCGCTGAAAGCCAAAGTTGTCGCGGCCCTCAAGAGGTAATAAACTATGGCCATGAGGGATTTCATTTCCATCAATAATTATTCGGGTTTAGGCCAAATCGGGTTTTCCCGCGGCGCCATCGCCGCCGTCGTCTCCTATTCCGTCAAGGAAGCGGGCGAGGTACAGCTGTTTTCCCCGCGTAAAAGCTCCCGCGGCGCCGCCTCTGGGGTGAAGGTCATTTTCACCAAAGACGGCAAGGCGTTGATCAAGATGGACGTCACCGTCCACAAGGGCACGAATGTGGCCGCCGCCTGCGAAAAGGTGCAGAAGGACGTGGCCACGGCCGTCTCCTTGATGTGCGACATGGTCCCCTTCGACGTGCAAGTGAAGGTGATGCGCATTGTCTAAAAACAATCAGCAAGCAAGGGAGCGTTTCGACTCCCTTTTGTCTACCTAC
Organism: Bacilli bacterium; assembly: GCA_017626815.1. Classification (GTDB taxonomy): domain Bacteria; phylum Bacillota_I; class Bacilli_A; order RFN20; family CAG-826; genus Alloenteromonas. The sequence goes on from JAGAHY010000121.1 coordinate 37,473, forward strand.
CAGAAAATCTGCATTTTGCTGCTGTTCCCGCCGCTGATGACGACGTTTTCCTGTTTCGTTGGCTTGTTTGCCCCGAATTACCAGATGACTTTGGCGATGGCATTCGCCTTTGGCGTCAAGCAATTCGCCGGAGAGCAGGGCGCTTTGATCGCCTTAATCGCGTCCCTTGGCGTGACCGCCGCCTCCGTCCCTTTGACCATCTTCGGGGCGAAAGGAAAACTCTGGTGCTATGTCCTGGGCATGGCGTTAATCTTCGCCGATACGGTCTACCTTGGCTTTCTTTTTGGTTCCTATGAAACGATGCGCTTCGTGATTACGATGATCATCCACGTGGCCTTCCTTGGGGCCTATGTCGTGGGGTTAGTTTTCTATCTCCGCGCCGACAAATATCTCAAGCTACATTCGAAGGAAATCCTCAGCCAACGCAAAAGAAAGTAGGGCGACAAGCCCATATGCCGCATTGCCTATGGCAAGAACGCGGCCTCTATGGTAAGATTTGGCCGCTCTTAAGGAGAATGGTTCTATGTACGATGACGATGAATTCACGCTGGACGAATCGCGCAACAGCATGCAAAAGGCGGCGCTGATCGCGATTTATGACGCCCTCACATACCGTGACATGGGCTTAGAGGTCGATGTCCGCGGCATCGTCAGCGCCCTTTTTGACGATCGGCCTTATGAAGATTGCGGCTATTTCGTGAAGGCTTGCTTGGTCATGGCCATGAAGCATTTCAACGAGATCGTCGAGGCCTATAACAAACTGATGCGCGGCTGGACTTTCGACCGCCGCAACCGCGTCGAGCAAGCCATCTTGCTTTTGGCCTACGCCCATTTCTACTATGTAGAACCCGAGGTCGAGAAAGGCGTCGTCATCGACATCGCCGTCAAGCAAGCCAAAGCCTACCTCGACATGAAGGACTACAAATTCGTCAACGCCATTTTGGACAACGCCTTGACCCATGCAGAATAACCCCCAGCGCGAAACGATTTCCGTTTCCGAGCTTAACGCCTACATCAAGGCCAAGCTCGAGGGGGATTTTTTGTTGTCCTCGGTGTACCTGCGCGCCGAGATCAGCAATTTCAAAATCTATCCTAGCGGCCATTGCTATTTCACCCTGAAAGACAAAGACTCCATGATCTCCGCGGTCATGTGGGCCTCCAGCGCCACGCGGCTTTCCTTCCGTCCCAAAGATGGGGACGAAGTTCTTTGCCATGGCCGGGTTGGCGTCTATCCGCCGCGAGGTTCTTACCAATTTTCCGTCGATCAAATGGAGCTTTTTGGGCTTGGGGCCGAGCTTTTGCGGCTAGAACAGCTAAAGAAAAGACTCGCCGCGGAAGGGCTCTTTGACGCGGAGCGCAAACGGATGTTGCCCCGCTTTCCGCGACGGGTTGGCGTTATCGCTGGCAAAGATTCGGCCGGGTTACGCGATATCGTCGTCAACATCTATAACCGCTGGCCCATCATTGAATTGGTTCAGTTTCCGTCGTTAGTCCAAGGCAAAGAGGCCCCTAAAGACCTCATCGCCAACTTCAACAAAGCCCAAGAAGCGGATTTGGACGTCCTAATCGTCGCTAGGGGTGGCGGCAGCAGCGAGGATTTGATGGCCTTTAACGATGAAGGCCTCGTCCGCGCCTTAGCCACCAGCAACTGCCCCGTGATTTCGGCCGTCGGCCACGAAGTGGACGTTACGCTTACCGATTTAGTCGCGGATAAGCGCGTTTCGACCCCTACGGGAGCGGCCGTGGCGGCGGTTCCCGACAAAAACGAGATCTTCCAAGGCCTAGACGAATCCTTAACGCGCCTCCAAAACGCGATTTTAGGCCGTTTAGAGCGTTTAAAGACCAAGCTCGGGTATCTTTCGGGTCGGAGCTTCTTTTTGCGTCCAGAGAGCCTTTATCACGATAAAATCGAGAAGCTGGAGACCATGCGCCATCGCTTGGAGCTCGGCGTCGGCAACCAGATGCAAAGAAAATCCCAACAAGTGGATGCCCTAAAAGAAAAGCTTGGGGCGCTTGATCCCTTTAAAGTGCTGGGCAGGGGTTACTCCATCCTTATGGATGAGCAGGGGAAGCCCGTGACCAAAACCCAGGATATCGAAATCGGCGAACGTATCAAGACGCGCCTGAAAGATGGTATAATAGAGTCACAAGTCGTGGCGAAAGAATAAGGAGCATGACCATGAGCGAAGAAAAGAAAAGCTTTGAAGAGCGTTTGTCCCGCCTCGACCAAATCGTCGCTAAAGTCGAAGGGGAAACATTACCCTTGGACGAGGCGATGAAACTATTCGAAGAAGGTAAGAAATTAATCGACTCCCTGCAAAGCGAATTGAAAGAAGCGGAAGAGAAGATTGCAAAGTCCCTGAAAGGGAATTCCGAAAATTAGTAGATTTATAGTAGAAGTTCAGTTTATGTCTGGTAATAATTCCAAAACCCCTTTATTCTATGAGGATCCCTCATTTTTGAAGGATAAGACCTATCCGGAACTTTCCGCTATCTGCAAGGATATCCGCACCGAAATCATCCGCATTTGCTCCGAATACGGCGGTCATTTGTCCCCAAACTTGGGCGACGTCGAGCTCACCGTGGCGTTGCACCGCCAGTTCGATTTCAAACGGGATAAGCTCATCTTCGACGTCGGTCATCAATGCTACGCGCATAAGATCCTCACGGGTAGAAGCCTCGAACATCTTAACGAAAAAGACCACGTGGCGGGTTTCCAGAAGGTCGCCGAGTCCGTGTATGACCCTTGGGAAGCAGGGCATTCCTCGACTTCCATCAGTGCCGCCCAAGCCTTTGCTTACGCCCGCGACCAAAAGAAGGAAAAGTTCGATGTGGTGGCCTTTATCGGCGATTCTTCCATCGTCAATGGCCTCTCTTTCGAAGCTTTGAATAATGTCGGCGCGCATAACAACAAAGTCATCGTCATCCTCAACGATAACGACATGTCGATTTCCCAACCCGTAGGCGCGCTAGGCAATTTCTTTAGAAAGATTTCCACCGGCAAAGCCTATAACACCTTCAAAAGAGGCTACCGTAATGTCTTGTTCCGTTCCAAGGCCGGCCACAAAATCTACGACTGGAGCTCCGCCTTTAAGAACAAAATCAAGCGCAAACTGATCTCGAGCAATATCTTCGATAACCTCGGATTCAACTATATCGGCCCCGTCGACGGCCATGACATCAAAGCCTTGGAAAAAGCCCTCATCCGCGCGAAAAGGTCGACCAAATCGGTCGTTTTGCACGCGATCACCATCAAAGGGCGCGGCTATTCCTACGCCGAAAAAGACAAAACCGGCTATTGGCATGGCGTCACTCCCTTTGACATCGAAACCGGCCAACCGAAGAATTTCCATCCCGGGAAGATCTCCTGGAGTCATTTCTTCGCCGACCTCACCGAGGAAATCATGAAGGAAAAGCCCTATGCCCAGCTCGTCGTCCCCGCGACGAGAAAGGGCAGTGGCTTAGAGAAAGTTTTCTCCACTTATGAGGAACGCTGCCACGACGTCGGCATCGCCGAAGAGCACGCGGCTACCCTCTGCGGTGGCTTATACATGAACGGATATCATCCGATTTTATCGATATATTCGACGTTCATGCAACGTTGCTATGACGAACTTAGCCACGACTGCGCCAGAATGAAGGCCAACATGACGGTCCTCGTCGACCGCGCGGGCATGGTGGGCAAAAACGGTGATACCCATCAAGGTATCTATGACGTGGCCTACATGAAGACCATCCCCAATACCGTCATCACAATGCCCTCGACCAAGGCCATCGCCAAGGCCCTTTATTATCAATCCTTCGATAAACACGGCCTTTTCGTGATCCGTTATCCTCGCGAGATGGTTTCGGAAACGGAAGATTATTTCCATGTGGACTTACCCTATCTTCGTTGGCGCTACGAAGGGCTCACCACGACCAAGAAAGTCGCCGCAGTCGTCGTCGGACCCCGCGAACGCGATATGGTCGAGGAAGTCAAAAAGCGTTACCTCGACGTCGAAATCATCGATCCCGTCTATCTTTATCCGTTGCAGGAAGATAACCTCTTGCCGTTGCTTCAGTATGAGAACATCGTCCTTTATGACTGCTATGGAACGAAGGAAGGCTTCGCCGACAGCGTCTGTTCGTCCTTACTCTCTTTAGGATATAAAGGGAAAGTCCTCGTCCGCGCCATCCCTAACGTCTTCGTGTCCCAAGCCAAATCCAGCGAGCAACTTGGCCAATTCGGTTTGCTTCCGGAGCAGATTTGCCTCGAGCTTGAAGCCATTCTCAAGAAACAAGCCGGCTTTTAGCCGCATGCCGCAAAATCGCTATATAACTTAACATAATCTAGGGGCATAATTAAGGTATGTCCAAGGTCATCATGCACATTGACTTGAATGCCTTCTTCGCGACCTGCGAAGTTTTGCGTGACCCTTCCTTGAAAGGCAAACCCTTGATCGTGGGGCATGTGGGACGCTCGGGAATCGTCTCGACTTGCTCTTACGAAGCCCGCAAATACGGCGTCCATAGCGGGCAGCCGACCTTCCAAGCCCTCAAGTGTTGCCCCGAGGCGATCGTCGTCGAGCCGCATTTCAAAATCTATGAGGTTTATTCCCGTTCGTTTTTCTCTTATGTGAAACGCTACTCGCAGATCATCGAAGTCGCCTCCATCGACGAATGCTATGTCGATATGACCAAACCCTTGACGGAATGCAAAGATCCCGTGGCGTATCTTCGCGCGATGCAGTTCGAACTCAAGAAGGAGACAGGGCTATCCTGTTCCATCGGCATCGCCCCGACGAAATGGCTCGCGAAGATGGCCAGCGACATGAAAAAGCCGATGGGGCTGGTCTTTTTGCGCAAAAAGGATATCCCCAAGATGCTCTATCCCATGCCCATCGAGAACTTTTGGGGCATCGGCAAGAAGACGACGCCGCGTCTTCGTGAGCATGGCATCAACACCATCGGGGACCTCGCCAAAGCCGTCGAATATGAGGATAGTTATCTGCAAAAAGAACTCGGCAAGTTCTATCTAACCGTCAAGCAGTGGATCCAAGGGGGTGGAAGCGACACGGTCGAAGTCGAATACGCCGACCCCAAATCCATCGGGGTGTCCGAGACCTTGATGTATGACTCCACGGGCTATGACGAAATCTCCAAAACCCTCCATGAAATCTGTTTGGAAGTCTCCCGCCGCGCCGCCAAGGAAAACAAAGTCGGCAAAGGCATGACCCTGCACGTCAAAGACACCGCATTCAAATCCCATAGCAAAGCCATGACCTTCGAGGAGCCTACCCGCGATGGGGAGACGCTTTTCGCCCGCGCCTCGGCCCTATATAAAGCCCATTACAACACGTTGGAAGTAAGGCTGGTGGGGGTAACGCTAGAAAAACTAGGCTCCATGGCCAAAGCCGAAGTGCAGATGAACCTTTGGAACTACGAGCAGTATGAGGAGCTCGACAAAACCAAGCTCCTCATCGCCGAATTGAACCGCAAACTCGATAAGCCATCTTTAATGCGCTTATCCGAAGCCAAAAAGAAAGGGGAATAGCATGGACTTGCCCATGGAAGACGCGCTGGAAAACTATTTCCAATACTTGCTGGTTGAGCGGGGCCTTTCACGCACCTCCATCGAGGACTATAGGTCGGATTTGAAGATATTCCTCGAGATGTTCCCTGACCGCACCAGCACCGATAAGCTTCTTTCCAGCGACATCTATGATTTCACCCTTAAGCAAGGCGAGGAAGAGCGTTCCTCCGCGACCATTTCCCGCCGGATATCGACGCTTTATGGATTTTTCCAGTTCTTGGCTCGGGAGGGGTATATCGCTTCCCCGGGCGACCGCGTCGAACGCCCTAAATCCTCCAAGCGCCTGCCCGTGGTCATCTCCAGGGAAGAAGTCGAGGCTTTGCTTGACCAGCCTAACCCCGACAAAGATTCCTCTTCCCGCGATAAGGCGATGTTGGAAGTAATGTATGCTTCGGGCCTTCGCGTCAGCGAGCTATGCGCCTTAAAACTCAAAGACGTCCATTTCAGCGAGAATGTCATCATCGTCTCCAAAGGCAAAGGGGCCAAAGGCCGCGTCGTTCCCGTCTCCCCGTTTGCCTTGGAATGGCTTAGCCACTATATCGACGGGGCCAGGAAACGTAATCCCGGCAAAAAGTCCCCGTATATCTTCCTTAACCGCGAAGGGGAACCCATATCGCGGCAATATTTCTTCATGCAGGTGAAAAAATACGCCGTGGAGGCTGGCATCCGCAACGCCGATGCCATCTCGCCCCATACGCTAAGGCACTGTTTCGCCACCCATCTCATCGAGGCGGGGGCGGAAGTGCGCGCGGTGCAGGAGATGCTTGGCCACGCCCACCTGTCCACGACCCAAATCTACACCCACGTATCGACAAGACGAATCTATGAAGCCTACGCGGCCTTTGCCAGCCGCAAATAATGTGTATAATAATCTGTCCCGGAGGTCACACCTATGCAAGAACCCTTGAAATTCAAACGCATCTTCCTCATCGTCGCCGATAGCGCTGGCGTCGGCGAAGAGCCTGACGCCGATAGATTCGACGACGTCGGCTCCAATACCTTTGCCCATGCGGCCGAAGCCGTCGGCGGGCTTAACGTCCCCGTCATGGAATCCATGGGGCTAGGAGAATTAGACGACATCATGGGCGTCAAGGTCATCAAAGACCACCCGCACGCCTTCAGTCTCCGCTGCCGCGAAACCAGCAATGGCAAAGACACGATGACGGGGCACTGGGAGATGATGGGCGTGAATACGGTAACCCCCTTCCAAACCTTCACCGACACCGGTTTCCCAAAAGAACTCATGGACGAACTCGAGAAGCGGACCGGCCATAAACTCATCGGCAACTATTCCTCCTCGGGCACCGAGATCCTCAAAGTCTTGGGCGAGGAGCAGATGAGGGACAATTCATTGATCGTCTATACTTCCGCCGACAGTGTCCTTCAAATCGCCGCCCATGAGGAAGTCACCGGTCTGCAAGAACTCTATCGTTGCTGCGAGGTCGCCAGGGAACTTTGCATGAAGCCCGAATGGAAAGTCGGCCGCGTCATCGCCAGGCCCTACGTCGGTACCTGCGCGAGCGACTTCAAGCGCGTCACCGGCGACCGCCACGACTACGCCCTCTCCCCGAGCGAGCCCACCCACATGGACGTCTTGAAGGAGAACGGGTACATGGTTTCCTGCGTCGGCAAAATCAGCGACATCTTCAATAACGCCGGCGTCGTCAAGACCGTCCACACCGTCTCCAACGAAGACGGCATGGATAAAACCATCGAACAGCTCAAAAACGAGGATTGGACCGGACTTTGCTTCGTCAACCTCGTCGAATTCGACAGCGAATACGGCCATCGCCGCGACGCGGTGGGATACGCGCGCTGCCTCGAGGCCTTGGACAAGAGATTAAAGGAATTCATCGAGAACATGCGCGAGGATGACCTCCTCATGGTCACCGCGGACCATGGCAACGACCCGACCTTCAAAGGCACCGACCATACCCGCGAGAAAGTGCCTCTGCTGATCTATTCCCCCAGCATCAAAAACGGGCGTTACCTCGAAGAGACCGACACCTTCGCCTGCATGGGCGCGACGATCCTCCATAACTTCCGTTTAAGCAATAGGCCCACCTTGCTTGGCAAGCCTTTGATGGAAGTCTTCGAATAAAGAAAACGGACCCTCGGGTCCTTTTCTTTATATCCTGTCGCGAAGAAGATATCGAAGCAGGAAGTGGAGGCCGTCGAGGATCAAGATGGCGATGATGGCGAGCAAAGTGATCGCGAAGATTGGGGATAAGTCGGTGGGGTCGAGGTTGCGGTAGTTGCGGATGAGCCCGCCTAAGCCTAGGGAGGTCGAGCCGGTGATGATCTCCGCCATGATCTCCGTCTTGAAGGAAAGGGCGAAGCTATTGAGGACTCCTAAGGCCACATAAGGGGCGGCGAGAGGAATCTTGATGGCCATCAAGGTCCTTATCTTGGTCCCTTGGTCGACGCGGCTCGCCCATAGGATTTCCCTAGGGATGGCGTTGATGCCGGAGACCACGGATTCATACAATATCGGGAAGGCTAAGATGCTCACGACCCATATCGGCGCGTTCGAGCTTCCCGATATCACGAGGAAAAGGAAGACGAAAGCCGCGGTGGGGGCGCTTTTGAAGACGATGATCAGGGGTTTGAAGAAATGCTGCAGAGGCTTGATTTCTCCCGCTAAGGAGCCTAGCAGAAGCGCGAAGGCAAAAGCAAAGGCGAACCCTTCTAAGGTCCGTAACAAGGAAGAGTCTAAGGCGTTCCATGTCGAGCCTAAGGAAAGGAGTTCGCCAAAACGTCCAAATGTCTCAATGGGTGAAGGGAAAACAAGGTTTCCCCGTCCTTGCGATAAGGAGATGATGAACCAAAGCGCGAAGACGAATAAAACACCGAAGAAGAAGAGAAGGTTATTATTGGTAATAAACTTCTTCATTGACCTCGCTCATGCCGAATAATTTCATGAATTCGGCGATAGATTCTTTGTTGTCGTATGCTTTCTTGTATCCTAAGCCCATGCGGTTGTTGGCCTTGGCCATGTTCTTTAGCATCGCGGCGGGGGCGCTTAACTTGGACTGCACGAAGGCGGCGTCAAGGTCCTTGGTGGCTTCGTCGAGGACGTCGGGGTTGGCCAAGAAGGAGTTCAAGTCTTTCTCGATTTCGGAGAGGAAGACGCTGACTTTGGCCTTGTCGGAAGAATTGGCCACGAAGACCGAAGCTTGGGTGATTTCCTTGCCGCCGGATTTCTCTTTGAAGACGCTTTGGAGCGAGGAATATTCGGAGATATCGGCGTTTTTGGATTTGGCGGCGGTGAAGGCCGGCTCGGCGATGAGGACATAGTCGGCAGGGGCGTTGTCATCGGCTTCGTTGACGCCGGAGATGAGGACGCGTTGGGCATCGGTGGCCGCGGTCACATAGTGGGTGTTGGTGAGGTTAAGGTCCCCATAGCAATATTGGAAGAGCTTGTCGGGGACGTTATTTTGCTGGAAGAGGACGACATAATCATCCGCATCGAGCTGACTATCGTCATCATGGCCGGTCGCGGCGAGGTAGAAATTGCCGAAAGTGAGGGTTGCGGCGAGTTTATAAGGCGCGGCTTTCTTGGCGATGGAGGTAAGGC
>JAGAHY010000122.1 GCA_017626815.1 Bacilli bacterium
CGGAATGGGTCAAGAGTGGCTCGCAGTCCTTCGGTTCTTTATATCAAGGCGTTTTCCCTGCAATTCTTGGCAATTCAGGCACTTTAGTTATCCCGATTGCCGCCGTGATCTTCGTGGGAATGTACTTTTATCTCAAGAAATCCAAGCACGGTTACGAAGTCACCGTCTTAGGCGAGTCCATCGATACTGCGCGTTACGCGGGCATCAATGTCACCAAAGTCACTCTGCGCACAATGGCGATTTCGGGGGCCTTGTTTGGGACGATTGGGTTCTTCCTCGTCTGCGCCATCCACCAGAGTTTCAACGAGACGCTCGTCGGCGGGCAGGGGTTCACGGGCGTTTTGATTGCCTGGCTTGGCCACTTTGACCCCTTGGAAGTTTTGCTATTTGCCTTCCTTAGCTCTTTGATGCAGCAGGGAACGACCATCGCCGCCTCCTCCATCGGTATGTCCGCGGCGCAGTTCTCGGCGATCTGCACGGGTGTCTTCTTCTTTATCATCATCGCCTGCGAGTTCTTCTCGCGCTATAAAGTGAGAATCCATCACGATAAGAAAAAGGAGGCGGAGCAAGCATGAATTACGTCGTTTCCTTCCTTAGCATGGCCATTAAATTCGCGACCGTCTTCCTTTTTGGGGCGACAGGCGAAATCATCAACCAGAAATCCGGCCACCTCAACATGGGCACGCCAGGCATCATGTACCTTGGCGCCTTAGGCGGTATTCTAGGCGAACGCATCTACCTCGACGCGATCGGGCCTAGCGGGGCACTAAATCCCTTCATGATCGTGTTTATGCCGATTCTTTTCGCGGTCATCTTCGGCGCGATCGGCGGGGCGATCTTCTCCTTCTTCACGGTTACGCTTCATTGCAACCAAAATGTCACCGGCTTGACTTTGACCACGCTAGGCGTCGGTATCGCGTGTTTCTTCATCGGCACGATGGACACCTCAAGAATGCCTGAAGTCGGCATGGCTTTGCAGCATGCCTTTACAGGCTATGAGAACCTCGGCTGGTTTGGGGAGATCTTCCTCTCGCAGAGCTGGTTCACTTACCTTGGCGTCGTGGTTGCCATCGCCGCCGCTATCATCATTAAATATACGCGCGTAGGACTCCATCTAAGAGCGGTAGGGGAAGATGCCTCCGCCGCGGATGCCGCGGGCGTCAACGTGAACCGTTACCGCTATATCGCCACCCTCATCGGCGGCGCCATCGCGGGTATCGGCGGGGCCTTCTATGAACTCGATAACGTCAAAGGCATGTTCAATGTGGCCGACGGCATCGATGCCTTTGGCTGGCTGGCCCTTTGCATTGTCATCTTCTCCATGTGGAAGCCCCAAATCGCCATCGGCGCGAGCTTCCTTTTCGCCTGCATGTCCATCGCACCGACCTTCTTCGCCCCATACCTTGGCGGGGCAAGGTATGCGACGTACCTGCTGAAAATGCTTCCGTATGTGGCGACGATCGTGGTCCTCATCATCGTCTCCATATTGGATAAAAAGAACCAACCTCCGGCGAACTTGGGCGTGCCCTATTTCCGCGAGGATCGGTAAAGGAGGAAAACGACCAGAAAAACCTGCAAAACTCGTCTCGTTTATAGTTGACATCCTATATACGTGACTGAAAATTAGATGTCCTTAGGGAGATCGGAGGGAGCATATGACGCGACTGAGGAAACGTATCGTCTCGAGGCCAAAGAAGGTCTTGGGTTTTCGCTTCTTATCCTATTATTCCCCATTCCCGATGACTCGTCCCTAGGATGAGTATTTTTTTAAAGAGAGGAAAAGCTTATGCCGAATACAAATTTAGTCTACAACGTTGAAGACAAACCACGTTGGGGCGCAACGTTCATCTTCGCCTTCCAACAGCTGCTCGCCATCTTAGCCGCCACCATTGCCGTGCCCGCCATCATCGGTCATGGCATGAGCCCAAGCGCCGCCTTGTTCGGGGCTGGCGTGGGCACGCTCGTCTATCTTCTCTTCACCAAATTCAAAAGCCCAGTCTTCTTGGGCAGTTCCTTCGCCTTCATCGGTTCGATGTTCGCTGCCTTCTCCGGAGCCGTCAGCGCCGCCGCGGGATACCTTGGCTTGATCATCGGCGCCCTTCTTGCGGGTCTTGTCTATGTCGTTATCGCCCTTGTGGTCAAACGCGTTGGGACCGTCTGGATCAATAAGTTGATGCCGGCCGTCGTCATCGGCCCAACGGTCGCCATCATCGGCCTTTCCTTGGCAGGAAACGCCATCGGCGATTTGCTCTCTGGCTCTTATAGCGTGACCACCATGCAAACCGTCTCAGGCGTGGTTCCTAACTTAGAAGGCTTAACCAACGTCAAGGACTTCTATCCCATTGGGGACGCTGGCTTCTATGCGACCTATGACGTGGCCGTCACGAACGTCACCACCAATATGTGGATCGCCCTTCTTTGCGGCCTTGTGACCTTGTTCACCACGATCATCGTCGCCACCTACGGGAATAAGAACTTGAAGATGATCCCCTTTATCTTCGGCATCATCGCCGGGTATGGCGTCGCCGCCATCTTCACCGGAATCGGTTACCTCGCCAGCAACGATGCCCTTAAAGTCATTGACTTCACCAAATTCCAGAATATGGAATGGCTGCCGAAATTCACCTTTATCGAAGGCTTCAACGGTTTCAGGGATTTCACTTCCTTCGGCGATTTCATGGGCTATTTTGGAACTCTTGCCGTCGCTTATGTCCCGGTCGCCTTCGTCGTTTTCGCCGAACACATCGCCGACCACGAAAACTTAGGTTCCATCATCGGTAGGGACCTTCTGAAAGAGCCTGGCTTACACCGTACCCTTCTTGGTGATGGCGTCGGCTCTATGGCTGGTGCCTTCTTCGGTGGCTGCCCCAATACCACTTATGGCGAATCCGTCGGTACCGTCGCCATCTCTGGCAATGCCTCCGTCCGTACGATTGTGGTTACCGCCTTCCTGGCCATGGTCTTGTCCTTCATCGCTCCATTCTCGACCTTCCTCGCCACGATTCCCTCCTGCGTCATGGGCGGCGTCTGCGTCGCCTTGTATGGCTTCATCGCCGTCAGCGGCTTGAAGATGATCCAGAATACCGACCTTGGCGATAACCGCAACCTCTTCGTGGTTTCTGTCATCCTCATTGCCGGCATCGGTGGTTTAAGCCTCACCATCCACAAGGTGACCTTGACCGAAGTCGCCTGCGCGTTGATCCTGGGCATCCTCGTCAACCTCATCGTCAACATCCGTAGAAAGAAAAACAACGAAAACGCTCCCGAAGCGGAAGATGCTCCCGCTAACGAAGTGAACCAATAAGCTTTACTCTTTAGCCCTCTGAACTTGGTTTGACCCTTGGCGGAGGGCTTTTCTTCTTTTCAATAAAAAACCAAGTGGAGGTTATTGAAAAATTCCTGCAAAAACCGATTATTTGGCTTTCTTTTGATGGAAAATGATAATGCTGGAGAAATTGCTTCTGACATCGCGAATCGGGTGGGATTCCAAAACGATTTCGATATTATCACCGCGCGTATTCTTCATCGTGAATTCGTAGGTGAACGTAGCGTCAAGTTCAAACGATGGCGCGGCATCGTATTCGGCGACTTGCTTTGCGTCGATGCGGTTATAGAACGTATTATCGTTTAATTCTTTTTCGAACTCCTCTTTGCTAAGCCCCATCGCTTCGGCCAATCCGTGGGCGGCGACGGTGAAGGAGGTTTTGCTCTTGACGCGCTTTAAGAAAACAAAGGAGTCGGTGGAATATTCGCCGATGTATTGAAGTTGGGCTTGCAAATCCGTATGCGCGGTCTCGTTATCCGCGCATCCATAGAAGCGGTGGCCTTCTTCTTGTTCGCCAACGTAATAGAAATGCATTTCATAGCTCGTTAACGTGCCGTCGGTTTTATAGAAGTGAAGCAGGCAAGAAGAACCATTGAGTTTGTTTTCCATGGCTTCTTTTAAAGCCGCGTACATGATGGGCCCGTCGCCTTCTGGAAGGAAACGTTGGATCGAGGTTAGACGGCTATGGAAGTCAGGGACATTGACGGATTCATAGAATTGCTGGTTGAACCGGATGATGTCCACGTTTTCATCGCCATGCCATAAGTAGATGGCAACCGCGCCAAGGACGTTATTGAGCATGGAATCGCTATAAATGTTCTGATCCAGAAATTCACGGAGACGGAACTGCTCGTTGAGCTTGACGACGAATCCGCGGTGATCCAAGTTGTCTTCGTTGGAAATGAGTTTCTCGAAATCTCCAATTGGCATTGGCTTATAGAAATAGTAGCCCTGGACATAGCGGCAACCTAAACCCACAAGGAAATCGGTCTGGTTTTGATTCTCCACGCCTTCGACGATGATGGGGATGGCGAGGTTCTTGGTCATGTTGACGATGGATTCGACGATTTGGATGCCTTTGACGTTGGCCGCGGCGTGCTGGTTGATGAAGGTGGCGTCGAGTTTGATGGCGTCGACGTTGATGCTTCTTAATAAATTCAAAGAGGAATAGCCGGTGCCAAAGTCATCGAGCAGGACCATGATGCCCATTTCGCGAAGTTTGGTGACCATCGAGTGGATGAGGTCATAGGATTCAGCATAGGCCGACTCGGTGATCTCCACCTTGATGGCTTCGGCGGGAAGGGAATACTTCGACAGGAGTTTGCCAAAGTGCTTCGGGACGTCGATAGTATAGATGTCAATTTGGGATACGTTGACCGAAATAGGGACGATAGGAAAGCCTTCATCGAGGAGATTTCGCTGCAATCTGCAGACTTTTTCCCAAATATATTTATCGAGGTCGGTGATAAAACCATATTTTTCCAAGACGGGGATGAAGTTGATGGGAGGCTCCATTTGACCATTCGGACGGATCCAGCGGCAAAGCGACTCCGCGCCGACGACGCACTTGGTGGAGATACGGCATTGCGGTTGCAGGTAGAAAGTGATCTCGTCATGGCGAAGGGCGGTCATGAAATCGGAAAGGGTTTTGTATTCGCGCTCCGTCTGCATGTGCATCTCGGGATCGTAGACACTGATGCGGTTACGGACGCCTTGTTTGGCATGAGCCGCGGCTAATGAAGCGCGGTCGAAAGCCTCGGTGATATGGATGGAGCGATGGAAAAGGTAAACCCCAATGGCGGGTAAGAAGCCGGCGGATTGACCGAAGGAGCCAATGACATTACGCAGGCGATTGTACAAGTGGCGGATGGCGGCCTCGTCATAAGGGATGAACAAAACGAAGTCGTCTTGTCCAAGGTACCCACCTATACCGCGTTGCTCCTCGCTGAATTTAGAAATCACGATACCTAATTCTTTTAATAATCTGTCGCCCTCTTCGTGGCCATACCAGTCATCGAAAAGTTTGAAGTGTTCGATGTCGATGCTAAGGATGCACCATTTGGCGGTAGGCTCTTCCTCCAAGCGCGCTTGGGCGAAATCGAAGAAAGCGTTGGAACGAATTAGTCCAGTTTCGGGGTCTTTTTGACGGCCCATGGCTGCGGCATCGCGTTGGGAGTCGCCAATCTCGCGGGATTTCTGGTTCTCGATGTCGAAAACATAGACGCGATACACGTCCTCATCGAGCCCATATTTCCTACCCCCGATGACGCATTGACGGACCCAACGATAGCCGCCATCTTCTAATTTGTAACGGAATTCGGCGTAACGGAAATAGGGGGTCTCACACTCTTGAAGCTTTTGCTTAAGCGTCTCCGGATTCATGAGATCAGCGTATGTTTTCAGATCGTCAGGGTGCACGACGTGGCCATAAGTGAAACGATATAGATCGCTGTAACTGCCATCGGTCGTGGCTGTGAAATACTTGCCCACGACATGATAGACGTGGCGATAGCTGTCGTTTCCTAAATCGACTTCCAGCATCTCGTCGCAAGAGGAGCTGTTTAAAAAATCAACAATACTCTGCGGGTCGTTGCAATGAATTAACGCATCGAATAAATTCGTACCCATAGTTGCTCCTTGAAACGCATTCGGTCGGGTATTAGTTTTTCCAAATTTCCTTGTGTGTATCATAGCACGCCTGCGAGCGTGTTACCAAGGGTGTTTTTGAAGAAAATATTCGCTGGAAAAAGTGGTCGAAAAATTCCAAGCTATTTTCAATCACGTTTTCATAAAAATAATTCTGTTTTGCGTCGAAAATTATGGAAATATGTTCAATGTTGCCACCGAACTCACCGTTTTGCGGGCGGTAAATGATAGATGAAAAATCTAGTTTTCATCAGCGCGGTAAAGCCGTGTGGAGCTTTCTAAAATTCCATGTCTAATTGATTCCTTGCGCGCAGGTGATAAAATTAGGCCCGCACAAAAAGGGGAGTAGCGTTAAGCCCATGGTCCCGTCATCACGCGTGGCAACGCCGGGTATGGACTGCATCTAGCCTCGCGAGACCTTTTGGTGAAAGACCAAAGGGAGATTCTATGTACGAGAACAAAAGTATCAAAGAAACCTTAGACTCGTTTTCCGTCACCCAAGAAAGCGGTCTAACCCAAGCGGAAGTGGAGGCCCGCCGCAAAGAACATGGCCTCAACAAACTAGCGGAGAAAGGCAGCGATCCGTGGTACAAGATTTTCTGGGGCAATATTAAAGACCCCATGACGGGAATCTTGGCCGTGGCCGCGTTGATTTCTCTCGTGCTAGCCATCATCGGCATGAATAACGGCACCGAAGGGCCGGAATCGCTCGCCGATGTCTTCATCATCTTCGGCGTCGTATTGCTTAACGCGACCATCGGCACCATCCAGGAAATGAAAGCTGAAAAGGCGCTTGAAGCTCTCAAGAACATGTCCGCGCCGACCGCTACGGTCCGTCGGGAAGGCAAAATCTTCGAAGTGAAAGCCGAAGAACTTGTCCCTGGCGATATCGTCATCTTAGAAGAAGGGCGTACAGTTCCTGCGGATTTACGTCTCATCCATTCTTTCTCTTTGAAAGCGGACGAAGCCTCCCTTACCGGCGAATCCGTGCCGGAAGAGAAAAACGCGGACCTCGTGCTTTCGGAAGAAGTCGGCGTCGGAGACCGCATCAACGAAGTCTATATGTCCACCCCTGTCGTTTATGGTAGGGGCGAAGGCGTCGTCATTGCCACCGGCATGAAGACGGAAATCGGCAAGATCGCCGATATGCTGTCTGGGGAAGGCGAAGAACAGACCCCGTTGCAAAAGAAACTCGCCGGCTTATCCAAATTCCTTGGCATCTTGACCGTCGTCATTGTCGTCTTGATGCTCATCGTCAAAATCATTTGGGCTTTGGTCCAAGGCAACATCGCGACACAATGGGCACAAGCCTTGTTGGATTCCGTCGCCTTAGCCGTCGCCGCCATTCCGGAAGGCCTGACCGCCGTCGTTACCATCGTCCTTGCGATGGGTATGACGAAGATGGTCAAAGTCAATACCATCGTCCGCCGTTTGGCTTCGGTCGAGACTCTTGGCGCCGTGTCCGTCATCTGCTCCGATAAGACCGGAACCTTGACCCAAAACAAGATGACCGTCGTCCGTGCATATATGGATGGCAACGTCTTAAATAAAGATGAATTCTCCGCAGAAACCCTCTCTTTCTTAGCGAAAGGCATGTCTTTATGCTCTGACGCTAAGGTCGAAGGCGGTGTCTATGGCGATCCTACCGAAGTTGCCCTTGTTGAATTTGCGGGCGGCTTAGGAATGCCCAAGAGCACCCTTGAAGCGGAACTTCCGCGTATTAACGAATTGCCCTTTGATTCCGTGCGTAAGATGATGTCCACACTGCACCAAGGCAAAGAGGGACCCATCCTCTTCACCAAAGGCGCAATGGACCAAATCCTGAAGCACTGCGACCGCATTCTCCTCAATGGGAAAGTGCGCGCGATCGAACCGGCGGATATCGAGGCTATTCAAAACGCTTCCGCCAAGATGGCCGAGGATGCCCTCCGCGTTCTTGCTCTCTCCTATGCCGAAAAAGGTGAGGTAGAGGAAGAGAATTTGATCTTCGTCGGCCTCGTCGGCATGGTCGACCCGCCAATAGAAGCGGCTAAACCCGCCGTCGCCACCTTAAAGAAAGCCGGCATCACCACGATTATGATCACTGGAGACCACAAGGATACCGCCTTTGCCATCGCGAAGGAACTTGGCATCGCCACCGATAAATCCCAGGTTATGTCTGGTGACCAAATCGACGCTTGCAGCGATGAAGAACTTCGCGAGAAAGTGAAGACCGTGCGCGTCTTCGCCCGCGTGTCGCCTTCGAATAAAGTCAGCATCGTCAAAGCCATTAAAGCCAATGGCCTCATCGCCGCCATGACTGGCGACGGCGTTAACGATGCACCGTCCCTTAAAGCCGCCGATATCGGCATCGCCATGGGCATCACCGGCACTGACGTTGCCAAAGGCGCAGCCGACATGGTCCTCACCGACGATAACTTCGCCTCCATCGAAAAAGCCGTCGAGGAAGGCAGGGGCATTTACGCTAACATCAAAAAGACCATCCTCTTCCTTTTATCCTCGAACATCGGCGAGGTCGTCTGTATGTTCGTAGCCGCGGCCTTAGGCTTACCTTCTCCGTTGATTGCCATTCACTTATTGTGGGTTAACTTGATCACCGACTCCCTTCCCGCCGTCGCTCTTGGCGCCGACAAGAAGCCCGACGACATCATGAACGACAAACCCCGCGATTCCAAAGAAAGTTTGTTTGCCCACGGCGGTTACGTTTTGACCTTCGGCTATGGCTTGCTCATTGGCGTGGCTACTTTGCTGGCGTTCCTAGTCAACGCTTGGCAGGCTGGTAAGTTCGCTCCTGCGGACATCACCGCTTGGTATAGCGATGCGACTCCAATTACTCAGACCTTCACCGTTGGCGAGCAACGTCTGGAGACTTCTCAAGCGATGGCCTTCTGTGTCTTATCCTTCTCCGAACTCTTCCATATGCTTGGCATGGTCAACGTGAAGAAGAGCTTCGTCTTGGTCTTCAAGGACAAAAACCTCTTGCTGTGGTTGTCCTTCGTCCTTGGCATGGGATTGCAGTTCTTCGTTATCTTCACTCCTGGGGTCAATACGATTTTCAAGGTCGTTACTCCGGAAGGCGTGGACTGGGCTTGGATCTTCGGCTTGGCGTTGACGCCGCTTATCGTGCACGAAATTGCGGTGCTTATCATGTTCATCCGCAAGAAACTTGCAAAATAAGAAAAAGAATTAAAAAGGCTGCGATTTGCAGCCTTTTTAATATCCTTCGTGGAACAAAACCTGCTCACACTGGCTCACGCTTTCAAATAAAACGGAAGGGATTCCGCAATGGTTTCCCGCATCGACGTTAACTTGATTATCATCGAAGAAAATGATCTTTTCCCTAGGCCCGAGGACTTGAAGGACGTATTCGTAGATTTCTTTTCCGGGCTTGATTCGATGCAATTGATAGCTGCGGAACTGGCGGTCAAAACAATCGTCGAAGCCACTTCCCGCGAAGATCTTTTCGATCATGCCATCCATACAGTTTGATAGCAGCATGACATCGTGCTTTTGCCGAAACCTCTTGGCCAAGGCGATCATTTCCGGATCGGGTTTGCTGTAGGAGAGTATTTCCTTCATCGCGTCTTCGGGGTTGATGCCTAAATCCGTTTTCATTTGCTCTAACATCTCGGTTACGGTGATGCCGCCGATATCGGCGCCTTCGCAGTAGTGGCCCTTAACTTGCCGCCAGTCCTCACCGAAGTGACGCTTAAATAACCCCCAAAGGGATCAGGGGCAAATAGCCCGAAGCAATCCAATAAGATGACGCGATTATCTTTCATGTTCGTGATTGACAAGGTTTCCCCATCATATCTTAGGGCGGGACCACAAACTCCCCCTTTAAGTATACTCGGGTTATAAAAATGAAGATAGATTTGCTTTATTTTTTGAATTGTCTCCCATAGGGCGACTTTTTCTTGGCGTTTCGGTGAGAAATATTGACAATATCAAGCCGTTTCGATTAAGTAACGTTGGGGACAAAATACTTTTCATGACAGTTCTTCAAGCTAGTAAACTATGGAATGTCGATCCGAAAGAAGTTCGGCAATTTTGCGTTGAAGGCAAAATTCCAGGCGCCTATGTTGAAACCGGAGAGTGGATTATTCCCGATGATGCCGAGATGCCCATGATCCATTTGAATGACGCACAGGAACCTTTCTGGGACGAACAGTCTTGGAGAGACCTCCTTTCCTACCTTAGCCAAGAATCCGGAAGCGGCATTTTGTCCACGGAGCACGCTCTTGTTCGCCCTAGTTACTACGCTGAAGTGAAATCCATTCTCGAAAAAGGCGAATTGACCTTCTCCGAGACTATCCTAGCGTTAATCGATGCGAAAGGTCTCACCGACGTCGCCGTTTATAAAAGGGCGGGACTGGACCGTCGTTTATTCTCCAAAATCCGCTCCAAACGTAATTATTCCCCCTCTTATAAGACGGCCATCCGTCTTTGCCTTGCGCTAGAACTCAGCGTTAACGATACCCAAGCCTGTTGCAGAAAGCTGGCATGGGTCTATTCAAGACACGGACTAACGACCGCGTCTTGGCCTATTGCATGTCCCGCGGGACTTATTCCATCGCCAAAATCAACGAAGCCATGCGGCGACTTGAATTAGAAGAAATCTGATTAGAATTTCACATTCAAACGCCTTGTGGCACCTAATAGCCGCAGGACATTTTTATTTTGGGCAATAATCATAAAGATAATATAGCCTAGCGTCAGGGCCACAAGCTCGCCCAATGCGACCCAACCGATACAGGCCACAAGGGGGATGCCCGAATCATTAAAGAGGAAATAGATTTCCGTGCCGACGATGAGACCATTGATGACCACAGGCCAAATCGCGGCCACAAAGAGGAAACGGGAAAAGTAACCTTCCAACAAACAGGCGATTAAGGTAGCCATGGCCCCAAAGAGAATGTCAAAAGCGAATCCTTGCCCAGCCAAAAACCCTGTCAAATTTGCGAAAAAACAGCCCAAAGTCAAACCAAATGTGAGACTGGGATCAAAGAAAGCTAGGAGGACAAGGATTTCGGAGAAGCGACATTGCATGGGACCGAACTGCGAAATCACCGGAAAAAACACCATCAGCATCGTGAAGGCGTAATACATCGCCGCGACGATGGCGTTGCGCGTGATGAAGCGGATGATCTTTTGAGAGGGGCTGACGACGCGTTCCATAACCGCGTTATTCTCTTCCCGTGGCAATTACGAATCAACGAGTATTTACGTATAATGGTATCGAGAAAGAAAGTTACGCAAATGAAGGTTTTGATTATCAATGGTTCGCCACGCCCCAATGGCTGCACCGCCAGAGGACTAAAGGAAGTGGAAAAAGTACTGAATGATGAGGGAAGTGCAACGAAATTCGTAAATATTGCCGGCGCGGTCATTCCCGGTTGCGTCGCCTGCGGGTATTGCGAAAAACATGGGGAATGTTTCCGCAAAGACATCGTCAACGAACTTGTTCGTGAGCTCAAAGACGCGGATGGCTTGC
>JAGAHY010000015.1 GCA_017626815.1 Bacilli bacterium
GCCCTTCGTCGTCAACAACGCTTGGCGATGGCTCAGGAAAAGATCGTCGACGAGCAGCCCGATCAAATCACTGCCGCTTAATTAATCTCTAATAAAATATGGCCTCATTGTGGGCCATATTTTATTTTATCGATAAACTTGTCCCGCTAGACCAAATCGAATAATACGGGGCTTATTTAGGCTTTTGCGTGGTGACGGCAGTTGAGTGGCTTCATCTTCGGAAAATCATATTATTTAATGGCCTAAAGCCAACGAAATGATGATAGCGACGATGACCGTCACGAGGCCATTGGTGACCATGGAGACACTGGCGATGGCGCCTGCCTTAGAGGAATACTCGAAGGCTTTGGACGTTCCAATAGCGTGGCTTGCAGAACCTAACGCCAAGCCGACGACGGCATCATTGTCGTCGCGGAAGAGTTTAATCAGGAAGGGCCCGATGACGGCTCCAACGATGCCCGTTAAGACGACGACGGCAACAGTAATGGCGGTGTGCTCTCCGACGCCAAGGATAACGGTGATCTCTTTGGCAATGGCGGTGGTGACGCCGCGGGGGTATAGCGCCATGGTGATATCCGCGTTCAGATTCAGAAGCTTGCCTAGGAGCACAACCGCGCCGATGGAGGAACCTACGCCGACAAGACTGGCCACAAGGATGGCGACCCAGTTTTCTTTAAGGACGTGGCGGTTTGCATATAAAGGCAAGGCTAAGGCGACCGTGACGGGAGCCAAGAGGATATCGAGTATCGATGTCGACCGTTGATAGGAGTCCACGGCTTCATTGATGTGCGCCTGGTTAATCTCCTTTTTATCAATAAGAATAATAAGAAGAATGTAACCGACAATAAAGACGATGGTCCAAAGCAGCGGATTCAAGATTGCCGTGTGCAATTTTTTGGAAAGAAAAGCAAACAAGGCGTAGATGCCGACGGTAAGGAAGAGATAAAACAAAGGACTTGTCAAAATGGCGATCATAAAGTTTCCTCCTCTTTGGCCGTCTCTTTTTGTTTTGATACTCTATTCTGAATATATAAGGTAAGTTTTACGGAATAGTATGTCGCGATAAAGGAAATGACGAAGGCCCCGAGAATAATGATGATCAGTTTCCACCAGATTTGGGAGATGAGCTCAACCTGCTTCAAAATCGCGATGGAAGCCGGCACAAAAAAGATCCCCATGTTATCGATGAAAAATTGACCGACATCGTGAATTGAGTCCATTTTGATCCATCCAACAAGGAGGAAAAGGAAGAGCAATAGCATGCCGATTAGTGATCCAGGGAAGGGGAAGTGGATCAACGAAAGCAGATAGGAAAGAAGATTACCGATGAGGGTGAAAGCGATAATCAGTACCAGTTGTTTAAAGATTTTCATAATTGCTAGTTGAGTATGCCTTTATCTGAACGTTTCTTCAAGCGCTTCGAACGCTTCTAGGGTAATCTCCTCGGGAGCGTGTGGGGCTTGGATAGCCAAAACGAATGAGTTATCTTCGCCAAAGAGATGAGCAACTGACTCTATGGAAATATCGGATAAGAAAAAGGCATCTTCTTCTTTTTGCATGACCGCGGTCGCGGCGATCGAGGCGATGGAGGCGCCTTCTCCAAAGGTGACGTTATCCAATAATTCGAAGAACCCTTGGCTAAGTGAGGAATCACAAGAAAGGGACAATGAGAACGCATCCTCATTTTTGTGGGTGGATAGCGTTGCATAGTACATGACGGTGCGTAAAAGCCTGGCAGCCGTCGACTCGAATAAGGTGCTATCGCCATCATTCAGCAAGGCATAGACAATGGCGCCAAGGTCAAGTTCGCCTAAGGATTCTAAAGAGAAACCTTTAAGAACATCCAAAGCTAAATTCAGATCGCTTTGAGTTTCTTCAAGGTTATATTCGATTTTGCCTAAATTATTCTCGCCTTCGAAAAAGAGAGTGGTCAGAATGGAATCTTCATAAAACGATTTTAGGGAGACTTTTGCGGTAGATTTTTCCAATATCTTGCAAATTTCATCGTATTTT
Organism: Bacilli bacterium; assembly: GCA_017626815.1. Classification (GTDB taxonomy): domain Bacteria; phylum Bacillota_I; class Bacilli_A; order RFN20; family CAG-826; genus Alloenteromonas. The sequence continues at coordinate 2,014 of JAGAHY010000015.1, forward strand.
TGCGGAATCTCATAGTCGGGATTTTGGAGGACAAAAATGGATTGCTGGAAATCGAGGAAGGATTGGATGAGCGGGTTCTCAACCTCGACCTCAAAATAGAATTTCGGGTTTCCTCCGCGTTGATAGGCGAAGGTCAACGGGGCATTGAGTTCCCCGTTAATGGAAAAGGCGGGAAGCGCGAACGAAGCGTTGATTGTCCCTTTTACGAGGTAAACTTTCTCTTCGGTGGTTTCCCCATTAACATGGACGGCGGCCTGGGCGATATGGTCATTGCAAATCGCATAGATGGTCGTGTCTCCGCTTCCACGGGCGACGAGAGTACCGCCTGCTTCTATCGACGCTATATCGGCATTGCCTGAAAGATATTGGACCTCTTTTTCTCCGCCGGTGAGGATCACCCGCAAGTCGACGCTTTCCCCGACACTGAGGCTATAAAAACTTTTGGCAAAAGCGATTTCAGTGACTTCATTAGGCCGGCTCTGGCATGCGGTGAGAACCGTAAACGATGCGAGCAGAAGGGGAATATAGTGTTTCATGGGCACGCTCCTTTATTCGACGGATTTGAGGGATTCGACGGCTTTGACATTTTTGATTCGATAGCCGAGAAGGAAATTTACCGCGACGGTGATGAAAAGGCTAAATAGTGACGCGATGACATAGGTTTGGGGATAAATCATGAAGATATATTGGATAATCTCCACCTGGTTAATAATTAAGACTAGCTTCATAAAGGGGAAGCCCACCAGCAGGCCAAACAGAATGCCGATGATGGTCATGGACAACGCTTCGATGAATAGACCGACGATGATCTCAGCCGTATGGAAACCAAGGACTTTCAAAGTAGCGATTTCACGCATCCGTTCGCGGTAATTTAATAGGCCTAAGTTATAGATGACAACTGCCGCGAGGAGCAGGGCGAAGATTTTGACGGCTGCCGTCATGGTCGAGATGGAGGAGACGATGGCGTTGACGCGGTCTTTCCATTCGCCTGCCGTATCGACTAAGGCCACTCCATCCAAAGTGGAAAGCGACTCTTTTAGTGTGTCATTACTGATGCTTTCATACGACTCCACCCATACCGACGTGAATTCCTCATAGGGCTTCGCCAATAGGCTTGAGTCTGCGAGCATAATGATGCCATTACCGTAAAAAGCTTCGTAAATTCGGGAGATTTTTGCTTCGACATAGGCATCCTGAACATAATACTTTACGGTATCTCCGACATCGACATGCAAAGCGTTTGCCACCTTGTTCGAAAGCAATATCTCATCGCTTGGTACGTCTTGCATCATGTGAAAAGGCGCTTTAGCCGCGGAGAACGACATAGGCTCTCCCAAAAGGAATAGGTTGCTGGTATAAGTGGTATTGCCTGCGACAATCTCCAAAGAAGAACGTTCGTAGGGCTGGTATGTCTCGACGATTTTTTGGTTTGATTCATCAACGAGTTGTTCAAATTGGTCCTGCAGCTTTGCGTGGCTTTGAGGCGTTACGAATGTGGTCATGCAGCCTCGGAAGGAGTTAACGTAGGGGTCGGTGTTCACATCGTAGTTAAGCGTGTCGTCGATGCCGAACCCGCAAACGAGCAAAGCGGTGCAACCCATGACGCCAAAGATGACCATTAAGGATTTTACGGGATCATAGAGGATGTTGCGCCCTGCCATTTTTGCCGATAAGGCGAAGGAAGTCTCCTTCTTGAATTCCCTTTTGATGATTTGATGATGCATCTTCAAGGTTTTTGGGCGCATGGAATCCACGGGCTTAAGAGCTATTTCTTGTCGTGTGATTAGATAGGTCACGAGCAATGAGATACCCCAGAAGAAAGCGATGGAAATAACAATCAGCAAGGTTGGGAAATAGTATTGCCTTACTGGCAACGTGTAGAGGATGTCGTATTTATGCGCCATGATCATGGGCAATAGCACAGGTCCGATGGCACAGCCGATAAGACACGCCACCCATACAAGAATGGAAGTCTGTGAGAGGAAATGAAGATGGATTTCGCCTTTGGTCAGGCCAAGCGCCTTAAATGTGCCAATTTCCGTTCGACGCTTGAGAATGCTTTGCCTTAAAGTGGTTAGAATGACCAATATCGCGACAACGAAAAATACCACGGGGAAGACAAAGGTAAGTTTCGTCGCCTGGTCGATTTCATCATGAAGCGTCGACATGTAGGGCGTTTCATTTAGGGCTTGGATAGAGTATAGGTTGTTGTTCTCTTTGTTTTTATAGGAACTTTGGATCGCATCCTTTTTGTTTTCTATGGTGGACTTATCTTCGACGCGCACCAAATATTGGTTTGGAGTAGGAAAATTGTTGACGCCACCCTCGATGTTTCCATCTCCCCAGCCAAGTTTTTCATAGAAGCCTAAACGGTAGATTAGGCGGACGCCCGTTGGGGTGAACGCTTCCTCCAAACCTCGAACAATCGATTTCTGAAATCTTTTGTTCGACATCGTGGCTAGGGTAGGCATAGGGCTGGCTTTAGAAGTATTCTCGGGGTGTTTCATTACGCCAGTCACGGTGGAATGGAAAGAAAGCGAGCCGGTTCTGAAGGGATTTTTCGCGTTTTCTTTGACAAAGGAATCCGTTATCTTAAGCGAGGATTCGTCGATAATTAAACTGCTAAGGTCGAAACTTAAAGAAACGTTGTAACCTAAAACTTCGTTCTTTTCGTCGGTTTTGAAAACATCCCAAAGCATGACTTCATCCACATAGAAATAGTCTGTCGGCGTGGAATCTGAAGCTGTGACAACGTCATAGGGCTTCGATAGACGGGGAAGCGCGGGGGAAATGGCCATCATGACATTCCGTGATTCCATGCTGCAATAGGTATAGAAACGCGATTCGACGTAATCTTGCGGGCCCAATTTATCGAGGATTAAATCAGAATCGTCCTGGCTGACTAACGAATGCGGGTCGGTAGTGATGTAAAGATCTGCCATTGAGGAGACCTCAATCATTTGGTTTACCTGATTTTCCAGCGACTTGGCGTTAGCGGTAAGCCCAATAAATAAGGTCATGGCGATAGCGCCGATGGCCACAATGGCTAAAGACTGCGCCCAATCCTTAAAGATTTCGCGGCGCAGTAAGCGGTTAAAAATGTGACCAAGACGGATTTTGCGCATGTTTACCAACGTATTTCCTTGGGGTCAAGAGGCGTGGGGTTAATCGCGTTTTCGGCGACTTTGCCATCGGCAATGCGGATAACGCGTTCCGCCATGAGGGCGATTTGAGCGTTATGGGTCACCATGATGATTGTTTTTTTATAGGTTTTGCTCAAATTGTGAAGCAAATCCAAAACCTCAGCTCCGGTCTTTGAATCAAGGGCGCCCGTGGGCTCGTCCGCGAGAAGCAATTCCGGGTTTTTGACGATGGCGCGGGCGATTGCCGTCCTTTGCTGTTCCCCACCCGAGAGTTGGCTAGGGAAATTATTCAAACGTTTTGAAAGCCCGACAGCTTCCATTGTCTCTTTTGCGTCGAGAGGCTTTTTGGAGACGCTGGCTGCTAGGGACACGTTTTCGAGAGCAGTCAAATTGGGAATGAGGTTATAAAACTGAAAAACAAAGCCAATATCTTCACGACGGAAAGAGGTGAGTTCTTTGGGCTTAAAGCCTCCGACGTCTTTACCACCGATCATGTACGAACCCGATGTTGCTGTGTCCATGCCGCCGAGTATGTTGAGCAAAGTGGATTTGCCCGCTCCGGAAGGCCCGAGAATGACAACGAATTCACCTTCTTCCAATTCGAAGCTGACGTCATCTAAGGCGCGTACTTCATTACTGGCGCCCTGGTTGTATATTTTGGATAAATGCGAGACGGATATTTTTCCCATAGCAGGGATATTCTACTTACTTTGGCGGCGCTTGTGGCTACATCTTTTATCTATTTAGATAATTCTGTCCTTTTCGGAATCAAAACAAGGCAAATCAGACCAATGATTTCCAAGCCGGTTAACAAACCAAAATAACCGGGAAAGGTCCATGCGTGATAGATGGGTGAAGAGATAAGATTAAACAAAGAGGTGGAAAGATTATAGCCACCCGCTTTGATGGTGAGATACGTGCTTAGGCTTTTCTTGTTAACAAAGCCAAGAACGTAGAGGGCTTCAAAGGCAAAGAGGAAAGCTTTTCCAATATGGCCGGCAATCATACTGACATAAGCCAAGATTACGGGATGCGGGATAAAAGTGGGGCATGCCGTGGCGAAGACAATGAAACCCGCAGAAACGTAGAGGGCGACCTTTTCATCATGGATCCATTTTCTCCATAAAGGCATGAGCAAAAGACTGACGAGCTCCGCGACGACGGCGATTCCTCGAGCAAGCGAATAATCTGCGTCGGAAAAACCCATGGAATTGAGTTGGATGGGCAATACGTAATTTGTCGCGTTATAGGCGCCATATAACAAAGTGGCGCTGATGAAATAGAGGATGGATTCTTTGTTGAAAAAAGCTCTTTTGCTTTCATCTGTCTCGGTTTTGGCGATGCTGGTGCCATCGACGCTTTCATACCGAAGCATCATGGAGAAGATGAAGGAAACAAGGAATAACGCAAAACTAAAAAAGTATACGTTTTGCAATGGAATTTGGCTCAAGATGAAATATCCTGAAACTAAGGATACGATGTATCCAAGAGTCCCAAAAAGCCGAACTTTGGAGTATTGGCCACCCTTGCTTTCAATGATGGGGACGAGATATCCTTCGATAAGAGCGAAAGGCGCCCCGTTAAAAAAGCCAAGGAAAAAGGTCATGAGGAGCAGTGGCACAAAGCCTTGGCAAAAGGCATAACCAAAAGACAGCGAGGCTTCGATAAGTGCGCAGACGCGAAACATCCACAAGGCTCTTTTCGGCGTCCTTCCGACGCGCGATAGGACGAGGCAGCCAAGGAATAAGGCAAAGGGTATGATGGCTAATAAAAGCGATTGCTGATGGGAATCTAGACCACGGTGAATCGAATAGAGGGAGTAATAGGAACTAAGAAACGCATCCCCCATATAGAAGAAGAGGTATAAGGCTGATGCGATAATAAAGAACCGTTTCTTATCCATGGCGACTAATCATAGCCGTTTTTGTCGGTTTGAATAGTCTTGAGATGTATAATATTTAGGAGGAACTTACATGTCATCGCGATTATTTAGCTTCTTGATCTATTCAGAATCTGATTTTGCTCTTGCCAAAGAGATTTTTAACGAGTTCAAGGAACGTTCTTGGGGTATCTTTGAACCTAAAGGTGGCTTAAAACCCAAAATGCAATCGTTAACCAAGGATATCGCCGTTAATACGGGGCTCTGTATCGCTCTATTGATGGGAGATAAGCCAAGCAAAGAACTCGTCCATGAAATCTATGTCGCCCGTTCTTTCGGCCTCGAGATTGCTGCGGTTGTCCCTAAGGGCGAAGGCGTCCCTGAAGAAGTCGGGTTCCTCGGAGGTTCGATTATCGATTATCCTAGCCCACGCTTTTTTGAAAACCTGGAACGCTTTTTTGTCCACGCCGTCTGGGAGCATCCCTTTGAGCGAGAGCGTTGCGACTATACTGAACTGGATTATGATTTTCTAAAAGAAGCCTCTTCTTGGGGGTCCCCAAAGGAGAAAGATATAACAAAATGCCTCAAGTTACCGCTTGGCGCATATATCGACGCTCCGTTTCACGGTCCAATGTCCATCCAAAGGCTGAAACATATTTGGATTCACGGTCCAAAAGAGGCGGATAAGACTTCGTATGTGAAGACGTTACTTCTTGCTTTGCTGTTGCAAAATAATTGCCGCACGCTGCGTGTCGGCGTCTTGGATTTCGATGACGAACTAGCTTGCTTTGAGCAGCTAAAGAACCTTAAGTATCCGCGAGCGAGAGATGTTGCTTCAGGCGATGCGCTAATCGGACTATTTATCGAGGAGAGTCTCCGTCGACTCCAGGAATATGACAAAGCCGATTTCGCAAGGGATATCGAGGAGTATTATGCAAAAACGGGCAAAGGCATGCCCTATATGGTTTTGGTCTTCCATAATTACAAACTCGGGACGCTGATGGATGAAAGCCTTTATGGGCTGACTTATGCCTGCGAATATGCGGGTATCTACGTGATTGTCACATCGGAAGATGAGCCTAGACTCGATAAATTTGACACCCGCATCAAAATGACCTCGAAGTATACGCCAATAGAAATCAAACTAGCTGGCGAAGATAAACCTATTTTGGCCAATAGACCTTATCTATCCGATACCGACTTCAATCGTCTTTTGATGAAGTATATTCGAAAATAATTTCATTTTTGCGGTTGATTTTCATCTTTTCGATGTTTATCTTTCGGCCATAATATGAGATGCCTAATAGCTTTGCAAGTTTCTCGTCTTCTTCATCAGAACAGAGCGCAAACGATGGTTTGCCATTATTTCTTTTTATGAGACTTTGAAGACCTTTGGCAAAAGGCGTATTGATATAGCAGCGGGACAAAGCTTCCTCATTGATGAAACAACCTTTATTGCTTTGACTAAGAGGCAACCCCAGACCGACTCCTAGGCTTAAAAGGAATTCCTCAAGGAGGAGAGTGGGCGTCTCTTCCAGCCATAGCGAAAGCGTTGGCTTTCTTTTTGGAAGCATCATAGAAAGCTCCTGTAATTTGCTGTGGAACATCATGGTTTCCGCGTCCTGACTTGATGCAAGGAGAATTAAACCTTTAAGCGTCGTCCTTGGGATAGCGTTTTTAAGGGCCTGATAAGCGGTAATGACTTTCGTGAAGTCGGGACTCATACGGATGTCTGCAAGAAGATATCTTGGGTCGGCTTCTGCGTCGCTTATGAGGTACCATTTAGGGAAAACGGGTTGAAGAGAAATAGGTTCGCGTAATTTGGCGTTGGTCGATAACCAGTTTTCAATGATGGCAGTCGCTTCGTTCAAATAAAGACATTGATCGGGGAAGGATAGGGATAAAATCCGTCTGTTCCCTTGGTCTTTATAACTAGCGTTCTGTCTTTCAATCAAACGCGTTATCTTGCCGATGACGGCATGGGCTTCATCGTCACTAACGATGATAGCAACGGTGTTTTCATGGTATCGATACGGTTCTTGATAAACACCTTCAAAGCGAAGCAAGAGACGAAACTTCTCCGCGAGAAAGCATTCGGGAAGGTCGATGATTAACAGTGTCCCACGGATTCCTTGATTGATTAGTTGTTCGTATGCTTGCGAAAAGCTAATCTGCTTGGAATGCAAAATGAAACAATCTTTTATTGAAATAACTTGTTCCCCGTTAAGAGAAGACATCGGGCAATCTTTGCAGGGCTTTGTCTGTCCTTTGAGGACTTGATAACATTTCTTGCCGTAAGTTTTGCGTCGCGCTTTTTCGTCGAGGAGTTCTGCGTTTTGAATTTGATAGGTTTCGGCATCCACCGAAATAACAGGGTTTTCCATCCGACCTGTGCTCATTAACAAACTGCGCGTACTTCGTTCTTTATTCTGATAATAGGCCTCGAGTAGGACGGCGCCTCGTCTTAAAGAATGATAGTTTATCTCGTCGATTTGTTTTTGGGACAAATGTAGAGGGGTGGAAGAGGCAAAATAAATTAAACCAATGCGTTGACCCGCGCCATAAACAAAACGATAAAGCATACTTTTAGCGCCGATTCTTTGGAGCAGGATCTGAGTGTTTTTGTCGGCGTGTTTTACGTCTGCTATGAATGATAGAGAGCCATGCCCGTCATCGGGCAAGGAGGTAAGATAGATTTGGGGGATTAGGTTATTCTCGCACAAAAGAGCGAATCCGATATTTCCACCAAATCGATGCTCACGCAGCGCAAAAAAAGAAGTTCCAAATACGAACGAAGCTTCACCGAAAGCGTCAAAGCCCATTTCTATATAATCGTCCGGGAAGGGATCATCTTCTATCTTAAATAGAGCGTCGCAGTTAAGAAAAGGCGTCTGCGTGGCTAGAGTCATTAATAGGCCGATGGCCTCATCAATATCATTTCGATATATTGGCAATGCGGATGCGGTGACATGGCAATTTCCCGCCAAATCTTCTTTGATGTGATTCAGGTGAAAACTTAATTCTCTGCAAAGCGAAAACCTCATATCCGATGAAAAGGGATAGGCCAATAGGCAGTCGCTTTCAACGGAAAAGTAAATACTTCCGAATTCCTGCGTTAGGTAAGAAAAACATTCTTGGCGTTCCTTTTCGGGAACGCTATGAAAGGAAAAACAAACGGCAATATCCGGCTTATATTTAGATTGCGAGCAGGTTTTGCGGATGATTTCTTTAAATTTTTGTAATTCCGTTACTTTGTCTTTTGGCGGCGAAAGGAACAGGCCGATCTTTGCTACACTGTCCGATAGCGGTTTAATGGCTTCGGATGGTTTTTTAATTTGTTGGGGCTCCAAGCCATGGAGATTTTTTTCCAGGTTGTCTGCCTCTATTTCAATTTCTTCGACGATTTTGCTCTTCCTTTTATGGCAGATTAACAAACCTATGGTCGGTGGCATAGCCAACAAGAAAAAGGAGGCATATGCAAGGGCGGCTTGTCCAGCAAGGATTCCCCATGAGCCAATCCCCAACAGCAGTAGCATCACGAGGAAATAGACAATGAATGGCGTGATTTTCGTTTTTATAGTTATCTTAGGCATATCGCTAACCCCAACTTTCCGGATTGTTTTCGTTCTTCTTCCCGAGCCTCTTTTCGCTCGGCGTCCTTCTCAAACTCTTTTTTGAATCTATCTTTCTGCTTTGACGTAGCGTTTTCCAAGCCCCTGTTTCTCAGGTACTCTTCGAAGTCTTTCTCATCTTGCTGAATGAAATGCTTGATATCAAAGAACAGCTTCCCTAGGGAAAACAGAAAAACAATCAGCATCGGAAGAATAAAAAAGTAAATATAAAGCATCCCACTTCCTGGATCATTTACGCAGGACATGGCGGAGGCCTGAAGCGAGAAGGCGCTTAGCAGTTTTCCTAGTAACGGAGAGGAGAAAACAACTTTGCCGATGTAATGTGATTGATCAAAGCTTTCACCATCATAGAGATGCAAAGCGGAAGAGACATTATCTGCTCTCGTTTTAAAGTGGAGAATCCCATCTTTTTCATGAATCTCTATGATGCGATGGGTGTTCATCGCGGAAATGTTCTCATCATAAAAAGTGATAATGTCGCCTATGGACAACGATGTGGCAGGAGCTCGTTCAATTACAATTCCTGTGCCTACGGCCAATGCGTCTGGTTTGTCCGATACCATGGAATCGGTCGCGACATATATGACAGAGTGGTTCCAGGCGAATGGGACGCCATGATTTATTCTTGATGTAAGGCCAGCCTGAA
>JAGAHY010000123.1 GCA_017626815.1 Bacilli bacterium
CAACGAGCTCGATGCCTGGAAAGATAACGCTCACTTTGCCAACATGCTCCGCGATTCCTCCAAGCGAATCATGTTCACGATCGTCAACTACTCCGCGAACATGGTCGCCGGTGACATCGTTTCCATCACCCCATGGTGGTCAACGCTTCTCACCGCTTTGACCATCGGTTCTGGTGTCCTTACCGCAGGCGCTCTTTCAATGGCAATCGTTTCTGCCGTTAAGTCGCGCCGGGAATAGTTTCGCCCATTTTCCTTACCCCCGCCATCATTGGGCTAGCAGTGATGGCGGGGGCCTCCTCAGCAAAGACAATAAAGCCTCTCTGCATCGTCAGCGTGAATGCCATCTGATGCTGGGAGGTTTTGTTGTTCGTGTTCTTGGCCCCGAAATCCGAAACGATTTGGAAAAGGGGATTTTTCCTAGCAAAACAGGGATATTTCTGAAAAACAGGGTCTGCATCCGTTGCGGACGCCGGTGACAAGGCGAGTTCAAGCAAGCATCAATCTAAAAAATTTTATTCGGGATGCCGCCTTAAAATCGTTCAAATCTAATCCAGAGGAAATCCTTTGATAACACAAAAGCCTCGTGCAAAAGGCCGTTAAGAGCGCCTTTTGAAGATGATGCCGCTGAGGCTGAAGACGAATTGGGGGTTCCAATTCCTAACAGGTCCATCGACCCCTTCTCCCAAAGACAACGCAAACTTCCACAGTCTTGTAATACAAAAAGAATGTATATACAATTTGGCAAAAGGAGGATCTACTGGTGAAAGACAAAATGGTGTGCTTCCGAGCGGATCCGCTCACGTTGCAAGAAGCAAAAAGAATACTGGTTGGCGAAGGAAAAACCATTTCTGAGGTTTTGAATTCTTATTTATCGGAAATTGTTTATCGTGGCAGCTCCACTTTTTCTTTGACTGCTACCAAGCCGATTTCTACTGAAGGCACTTATCCTGGTGGCTATTTCGCTTTTTTGAAAGGCTTAGAAAAGGGTGAATTCGCGGATTTGGATTTGTTTGCTTCTGACCCGGCGCCAGAGGATGTAAATCTATGAAGTATCTGCTCGACACGAATATTCTTTCCTATCTTTTAAAAGGTAGGGGAGGCAATATCATAACCCGGCTTTCCACCATCGAACGTCAGGACATCTATGTTCCCAGCATTGCTTATTGTGAACTCCTTTTTGGAGCGAAAAAGATTGGAAATCAAAAGCTTACTGAGGCAATTGAAAACCTTGTGAGCCCATTCAAAATCGTTCCTTTCACGCGAAAAGAAGCCTCCGTTTATGCTTTAATACGAAACGATTTAGAACAAAAGGGGACCCCGATTGGAGCAATGGATCTTCTCATTGCCGCCATCGCCGTTGCGGGAAACTACACTTTGGTTTCCCATAATTGCGATGAGTTTAAACGCGTAGAATCGTTGCTGTTAGAAGACTGGACTTGCGATTAATATTCATAGAATCAAAGCCTCGTTAACTGATAGAGACGACCCGTGTCAAGGGGCTAGTGACTAATTCCGTAATTCTTTCATATATGGATAAAACCGCTGGCAAGAGAACAAAAACAGTATCCGCAATTTGACATAGGACATTTCGCTTCCGTGCGCGATAATTTAGATACTTATGAAACGTATTTTTCCTTTAGCTATCGCTTTATTGCTCGCAAGTTGCGAGATGGTCCCGCTAAGCTCGCAGACATCGAGTGTGTCATCTGAGTCCTCCTCCTCGTCGGTTTCTAGCGTTGCTCCCACATCGTCGGCATCCGAGCTTTCCTCGCAGCCGTCCGAGCCTTCTAGTTCCGTCCCCGCGGAGAAGAAAATCAGCCTCTACAACGCGAATTCCCATTTGTTTGCCATCGACGCCAACGCGAAGAACAATCCGTTCCTAAAGACCTATCGTCATAAAGACCATGAGGATGTCCCCTATGTAGAGCTGGATGAATTCCAGCATGTCCGTCGTTATTTCGAGGACCTGCGTTTCCATAATCTCGTCCGCTTGGATGACGGGCGTTATGATCTAACCTCAACTTATGGTGGCCATTGCATCTTTGACCCACGGAATCAAACAGTGGAACTCGTTGATGCGGACGCGTTCTACGCGGAAATCAGCGAAGGGATCAATGGTTCTGTTGCCGACCCCTGCGCTGGCTATAAATACTTAATGGGTTCGGAAAAGACCAAATTCTTGAAAAAAGGCGAGAAAAGAACCTATTCGTTGAAGAACTACCACATGGATATCGTCGAACAAGACGGCCATTTATATTTGCCTTTCTCTCTTGCTTCCCATCTTTTGGCGAGTCCTTTAAGCGGCGGTCTCTCCTATAACGGGAAAGATTTCTACGCGGGCAAACTCCTTGGCCAAACGGCAAATGTGGTGCGCGCGTATTCGAATGATTCAGGATTCCTTTGGGCCTACCAAGGGACGACGGACACCGCGGCGCATTATGCGAAAGTCACACCGAAAGAAGGGGAGAGCTACCGTTTTGAGGCGACCATGAAAGACATGCTCAAAAAGGACATGAAATGCGAGGCCGTCTTCTTGCCTAATGGTACCTTGACCTTCAAAAGCGACGATTTGATGGAAACCATCGACTTCTCGGGTACCTGGAAAAAGGATGGAGACGTCCTTGTCGCTGAGATGAATCCCAATGGCATGGGCGTCAAACAGACGCAGTATATCGATCTTTCCGCGGGCGGCTATTACCATACCACAGAGCGTACCGCCTCGATGGCGGAAGCGAACTATTATCAGCTTTGCATGGACTTCGATTACCAATATGGCTTAAAGGAAATGCTGCAAATCTCTTCTTTCGATGAGGAATTCCAGCGCCTTGGTTATAAAGACGCCCTTATGGGAAAAGACATCGATGCTTACGAAGACACGCTTTCCAAGTTCTTGGTCGCGGGAAAGATGGGCGATAACCATTATACCGCCGTCACGGAAGGCTTCTCCTCTCTCCATCCTGGCGTCTCTACCGCGGCAAAGCATTTGGAAGAAGCGGGGGAGCGCATCCAACGTCATCAAGCCGGCGTCGCCAAGGTCAGCCAAGCGAAATCCTCCTCGGGCTTAAAGAACTTGACTTTAAACATCGAGGGCGGGACGGCGATGATTACGTTTACTTCGTTCGTCTGCAACTATAAGCAGGACTTCAAGGGC
>JAGAHY010000124.1 GCA_017626815.1 Bacilli bacterium
ACGTTCTCCTTTAAGCCATGGAGGTCGTCCCTCTTCGCCTTGATGGCCGCATCGGTGAGGACGCGGGTGGTCTCCTGGAAGGAGGCAGCGGAGAGGAAGGAGTCGGTCTCAAGGGCGGCCTTGGTGATGCCAAGGACGAGCGGCTGAGCGACGGCCGGACGGTGGCCATAGAGCAAGGCGACTCTATTTTCCGCGGTGAAGCGGTCGATGGAGACGCGGGTGCCCGGGAGCATGTTGGTGTCGCCGCCGTCGATGATGACGACCTTGCGGAGCATCTGACGGATGACGATTTCAAGGTGCTTATCGGAGATGCCGATACCCTGGGCGCTATAGACCTTCTGAATCTCTTTGATCATGTAGACTTCGAGCTTCTCGACGTCGGCCACTTCAAGGAGTTTCTTGGGGTTGATGGCACCTTCGGTGATCTTGCCGCCGTTTTCGACTTTGGAGCCGACGGAGACGCGCAAGTGGGCGCCGAACGGGGTGAGGTAGGTCTTGCTCTCCTGGTCATTCTGGACGATGACTTCGCTGCGGTTGCCTTGGGGGTTGATGGCCACGACTTCGCCAGCGATTTCCGAGATGAGGGCTTCGCCGGCGGGGTTACGCGCTTCGACGAGCTCCTGGACACGGGGAAGACCGGAGGTGATGTCGCTACCAGCCATACCACCCGTGTGGAAGACACGCATGGTGAGCTGAGTGCCCGGTTCACCGATGGACTGGGCGGCCATGATACCGACGGCTTCGCCGAGATTGACGAGTTTGCCGGTAGCCATATTGCGGCCATAGCAGTGACGGCAGACGCCATTGCGGGTCTGGCAGGTGAAGACGGTGCGGATTTCCACTTCGTTGATGCCGGCGGCTTCGATGGCTTTGGCTTCCTTCATGGAGATCATTTCGTTGCCCTTGGCGAGGACTTCGCCGGTGCGCGGGTCGACGACATCGTGCATCGCATAGCGGCCATCGAGACGCTCCGAGAGCGAACGGATGACGGTGTTGCGGCTGGTATCGCGGATTTCGCGGACCTTGAAGCCATGGTCGCAGTGGCAATCCTCTTCGCGGACGATGACGTCTTGGGAGACGTCGACGAGACGACGGGTCAGATAGCCAGAGTCGGCCGTCTTAAGGGCGGTATCGGCGGAACCCTTACGGGCGCCGTGGGTGTTGATGAAGAACTCGGAGACCTTCATACCTTCGTGGTAGGAAGAGACGATCGGAAGTTCGATGGTTTCGTTCTTCGGGTTGGCGACGAGGCCTTTCATACCGATGAGCTGCTTGAAGTTATCGACGGAGCCACGGGATCCGGAGTCGGCCATGATAACCAGCGGGTTGCGCTTGTCGTTTTCCATGGCGAGCTTGACCTTGTCGGCGACGCGTTTGGTGATGTCGGTCCAGATGGCCTCGATCTTTTTGTGGCGTTCCTCTTTGGTGAGGTAGCCTTTCTTGAAATATTTCTCGACTTCTTCGACTTGGGCGTTGCCCTTGTTGACTTCCTCGTACTTGCCATCGACGTCGTTGATGTCGGAGATGGCGACGGTGACGGAGGAGATCATGGAGAAGCGGAAGCCTTGGTCTTTGATCTTATCGAGGACCGCGGAGGTCTTTGAGGTGCCGTATTTGGCGAAGATCATGTCGATTAAGGGTCCGAGTTGCTTCTTGCCGATGGCTTTCTTTAACGGAAGCGTGGCGATGTATTGGGCAAGCGGGGAAGGATATTTCTTCTCGTCGTACTTGACCGCCGCATCCACTTCTGCCGGGGAGACGAACCAGGGCTCCATGAAGGAGAGGTCGGTGACGGACTTCGGGGTGCCATCGTTGATGTAAGGGAAGTCATCGGGGAATACCGCGTTGAAGATCACTTTACCAACGGTGGTGATGAGGTATTTACCTTCCGCGGAAGCGGGCATACCGGTGCCGAGGTCTTTGTGGATGGCCTTGGCCGGGATGGCGATACGGGAATGCAAGGAGAGGGCGCGGGTGACATAGGCCATGCGGACCTCGTCGGTGCTGTGGAACACTTTGCCTTCTTTTTCCGCGTAGCTGACGTTGGCGTCGGCCATTTGGATGAGGGCTTCGTATTCGTCGTGGGCGACGTTGGTCGCGCGTTGTTCCTCGGCGAGGGTGCGGAGGGACTTGGCACGGTCATAGAAGTCTTCGCGGGACTCTTCGGTGGTGAGGTGGAAGTTGCCAAGGATCATGTCCTGGGAAGGAATGACGATGGCTTTGCCGTCTTTGGGGCCAAGGATGTTGTTGGAAGCGAGCATCAAATCGATGGCTTCTTGTTGGGCAGCCTTGGAGAGAGGGACGTGGACCGCCATCTGGTCGCCGTCGAAGTCGGCGTTGAAGCCGGTGCAGACGAGCGGGTGGAGACGGATCGCGCGGCCATCGACAAGCTTCGGCTGGAAGGCTTGGATGGAAAGACGGTGGAGGGTCGGGGCGCGGTTGAGGAGCACGGGGTGCTGGCCGATGATCTCTTCGACGATATCGAAGACCACGGGGTCATAACGGTCGATGAGACGGTCGGCGGCGCGGTGGGCGCTGACCAACTTGCGCTGAATGAGCAAGGCCGCGATGAAGGGGCGGAGCAATTGGACCGCCATTTCGCGCGGCAAACCGCATTGGTACATCTTGAGGTCTGGTCCGACGGCGATGACGGAACGGCCAGAGTAGTCGACACGTTTGCCGAGGAGGTTCTGACGGAAGCGTCCTTGTTTGCCTTTAAGACCAGAGGAGAGGCACTTTAACGGGCGGCCGCTAGGTCCGGTGACGGGCTTGGAGCGGCGGCCATTGTCGATGAGGGCATCGACGGCCTCCTGCAACATACGCTTCTCGTTCATGAGAATGACGTATGGCGCGGACATATCGATTAAGCGGCGGAGACGTTTGTTACGGGAGATGACGCGGCGATAGAGATCGTTAAGGTCACTCGCGGCGAGACGTCCGCCATCGAGTTGGAGCATCGGACGGAGATCGGGTGGGATGACGGGGATGACGTCAAGGATCATCCATTCCGGCTTCTGCTTGGAATCGCGGAACGCGGAGATGACTTCCAAGCGCTTGGCCAGTTTGATGCGGCGCTGGGAGGTGGCGTTGCGGAGTTCTTCCGAGATAGCGGCGAATTCCGCATCGAGGTCGACTTCATGGAGAAGGCGCTTAATGGCGTCGGCACCTTCGCCAAATTCGGCGTCGGTGTACTTCTTGATGAAGGCGGAGACAGTGAAGAAGTCGAAGGCTTCGGCGACATTGTTGAGCCTTTCGATGATGGCGTCGGCTTTTAACGCATCGGCGGTATCTTCGGGGATTTCATTACGGAATTCCTTGATGACGTCGACGAAGAGGGTACGGCCGACTTGCTCGTTGATGAAGTCTTTCTTCTTCAAGGTTTTGCTTCTGCCGGGGTTGAGAACCAAGTGGCCGGCGAAATAGATGACATCTTCGAGCTCCTTCGGGGGGATGTCCAAGACGAGGGACATACGGGAAGGAATGGATTTCAGGTACCAGATGTGGGAGCAAGGCGAGACGAGCTCGATGTGGCCCATGCGTTCACGACGCCACTCCTTGGAGATGACTTCGACGCCGCACTTTTCGCAGGTGATGCCCTGATAACGGATCTTTTTGTATTTGCCGCAATGGCATTCGTAGTCTTTGCTAGGCCCGAAGATCTTTTCGCAGAAGAGACCGTTCATCTCGGGCTTTTGGCTACGGTAGTTGATGGTTTCGGCGCAGGTGACTTCGCCATGGCTCCAAGAACGGATGTCCTCGGGGGAGGCTAAGCCGACCTGGACGGCGGCGAGGTTATTGATGTCGAAGGTTTTGGTTTCGCGCTTCCTTTGGGGGAAATCGCCACGATTTTCGAATTCACGATTTTCAGACATGTTCGTTTACCTCCTTCATTAATCTAAGTCGCCGCTGAGCGAGCCGGTGGCGCGGACGGAGAGCCCTTCTTCTTCCACCGCGACGGTTTCTTCCATCGGGGTGTAGGCGTCGTCATCATCCTTAGGCGACATGGCGGAACGGATCGCGGAGTTGGTCTTGCGCTCTTCGATGAGGGAGAGGCGGGCAAGCTCATCCATGTCGATGGCGTTGTCGTTCTTGTCGTAAAGCTTCGCGTTGAGGCCTAAGCCCTTGAGCTCCTTGAGGAAGACCTTGAAGGCTTCGGGGATGCCCGGACGCGGGATTGGGTTGCCTTTGATGATGGCTTCGTAGGCTTTCCTACGGCCGACGCGGTCGTCGGACTTGATGGTGAGCATTTCCTGGAGGGCGTGGGCCGCGCCGTAAGCTTCGAGGGCCCAGACTTCCATTTCGCCGAACCTCTGGCCGCCGTTTTGCGCTTTGCCGCCTAACGGCTGTTGCGTGATGAGGGCGTAAGGTCCAGTGGCACGGGCATGCAATTTGTCGTCGACCATGTGCACGAGTTTGATCATGTACTGGACGCCGACGGCGATACGCTCGGCAAACCTTTCGCCGGTGCGGCCGTCATAGAGGACGGTCTTACCATCGGCGGAGATGCCGGCTTTCTTCATGATATCGAAGACTTCTTGGTTGGAGACGCCGTCGAAGGCCGGGGTGGCGACGCGCATGCCAAGTTTGCGGCAGGCGAGGCCTAAGTGGACTTCGAAGATCTGACCGATGTTCATACGGGAAGGAACGCCCATCGGGGAGAGCAAGACGTCGATCGGGGTGCCATCGGCCAAGAACGGCATATCCTCGACCGGTAAGATCTTGGAGATGACGCCTTTGTTGCCATGGCGGCCAGACATCTTATCGCCTTCGGAGATTTTCCTCTTCTGGACGATGTAGACGTGGATGGAGATGTTGACGCCCGGGGGGAGTTGGTCCTTGTTCTTGCGGGAGAAGATCTTGACCGCGTGGACGATACCGCCGCCGCCGTGAGGGACGCGGAGGGAGGCATCTTTGCCTTCCTTGGTCTTCTCGGCGAAGATGGCCATGAGCAACTTCTCTTCGGGGGTGGGCTCGGTCTGGCCCTTGGGGGTGACCTTACCGACTAAGATATCGCCCTCTTTGACCTCGGCGCCCGGCACGATGATGCCGTTTTCGTCGAGGAAGGCTTTCGCCTCTTCGGAAACGTTGGGGATATCGCGGGTGATTTCCTCGGGACCAAGCTTGGTCTCGCGGCATTCGCAGGTATGACGTTCGATGTGGATGGAGGTGAAGACATCATCCTTGACCATTCTCTCGGACATGACGACGGCGTCTTCGTAGTTGTAGCCGTTCCAGGTCATATAGGCGATGAGGATGTTCTGACCGAGGGCGAGTTCGCCATTCTTCATAGCGGGGCCATCGGCGATGATCTGCCCGGCGGTGACTTTGTCACCCGCGTGGACGATCGGGGTCTGGTTGATGCAGGAACCTTGGTTCGAACGATCGAACTTCAAGAGTTTGTAGGTACGGGTTTCCTTCGCCTCTTTGACGACGATGGTCGCGGAGTCGACGGATTTGACGACGCCGTCGTTGGCCGCGATGACGGCTAAGCCAGAGTCACGGGCGACGAGCTGTTCCATACCGGTGCCGACATAAGGAATCGAGGGACGGAGCAAGGGAAGCGCCTGACGTTGCATGTTGGCGCCCATGAGTGCACGGGTGGCGTCATCGTGGGCGAGGAAAGGAATGCAAGCCGCGGCGATGGAGATAACCTGTTTCGGCGAGACGTCGACGTAATCGACGAGAGCGACATCGACCATGACGTTGTCGTCATCGTGACGGACGACGGACTCTTTGTCCTCAAATTCGGAGACATACTCATCCGGATCGGCGTTGGGGTCGATGGTGGAGAGTTTGACCGGGTCTTTGAGGTGGAGGTTGGCCTCGGCGATATAGTGGCCACGTTCATCATCCGCGGAGAGATATTCGGTCTTGGTTTGGGAGACGTAGGTCTTTCCACCGATATGGTAGACGAGGCGGTACGGGGTCATGATGAAGCCGTAACGGGAGATCTTCGCGTAGGTGCAAAGGTTGTTGATAAGACCGATGTTCTGGCCTTCAGGAGATTCGATCGGGCAGATACGGCCGTAATGGGTATAGTGGACGTCGCGGACTTCCATGGAGGCGCGGTCGCGGGTTAAACCGCCAGGGCCTAACGCGGAGATACGGCGCTTGTGGGTAAGTTCGGCGAGGGGGTTGACCTGGTCCATGTACTGCGAGAGTTTGCTGACCGCAAAGAATTCGCGGATGGAGGAAGTCAACGGACGGATGTTGATGAGGGACTGCGGGGTCACCGACTCCATGTCCGAGATGGACATCTTCTGCTGGACGGTCTTGCTCATCTTGGTCAAACCGACGCGGAATTGGCCTTGGAGAAGCTCGCCGACGCAGCGCACGCGGCGGTTGCCGAGGTGGTCGATATCGTCGGTGTCGCCGATGCCATCCATAACATTAAGGAAATAGGAGAAGCAGGCGACCATATCCGAGATGGTGATGCGGTCGATCATGCAGTTGAGGTCGGTGCCGATGATGTTGACGACCGGTTCGGCGGTCTTGTCATGGGCATGGACTTTGACGATGGTGACATCGCTATGTTCGTCGATCTTGCGATTGACTTTGAGGGTCTTCTTGTGGGCGCCGGCTTCGAAGAATTCTTCGTCGCGGAGGGCTTGCACGTCTTCGGGGGTGAGGACGTGACCCTTGGGGAAGCGGATTTCGCCATCGACGGAAATCAGGTTCTCCGCGAGGACGCGGCCAGGAAGACGGTTGTAGATGCCGAGTTTCTGGAGGTATTTAAAACGGCCGGCCCTGCCGAGGTCATAACGCTTGTCATCGAAGAACTTCTGAACGATGAAATTCACGATACCTTCGGCGGTGATGGGCTCACCAGGTTTCAATTTACGGAAGATTTCGATCAAAGCGGCCTCGCCATTGGGGACGCCATCTTTCTCGATGGTGTTGTGCATGGCTTCGGTGTCGCCGAAAAGGGAATAGAGGGTCTTTTCGTCATCGAGGCCGAGGGCTTTGAGCAAAATGGTCGCGGGCATCTTGCGGGGCTGGCGGTCGACACGGCAGAACAAGGCGTTCTTCGCGTCGGTTTCAAATTGCAGCCAGGTGCCGCGGTTAGGGATGATCTCGCCGTTATAGATATGGACGCCGGATTTGTCGAGGGTATCCTCGAAATAGGCGCCAGGAGAACGGACGATCTGGGAGACGATGACACGTTCCGCACCATTGATGATGAAGGTGCCGGATTCGGTCATTCTCGGTAAATCACCCATGAAGACTTCGGCTTCTTTGATTTCGCCGGAGTTCTTGAAGCGGAGGCGGAGCGTGACTTTGAGTTTGCTGGAGTAATTCAAATCAGCGGCCTTGCACTGCATGGGGTCGTGTTTGGGCTCTTCTAAGCGGCAGGAAACATAGTCGATGAAAAGAGTGTTGGAATAGTTGGCGATGGGGAAGCATTCCCGAAGCACTTCGTCCAAGCCCTTTTCGAGGAACCACTTATAAGACTCGGTTTGGATTTCGACCAAATAAGGGAGGTCGAGACGGCCAGAGATTTTGGAGAAATCGAGACGGCCGTTAACGCCGACGGGATAAGGTTTTCCTAAGGGATCCTTATAGTCGGTCATCGGAATGAAGTTCTCTTCTAATGGCATTTGGTACTCCTTATTTTTTCGCGATGAGGATGCGATATCCTTTGTGTTGCGCCGCGACGGTCACCTCTTTGAAGAGGGTCTCGAGGTAGCGTTGGCAGGAGGGTGCCCCCTGCTGTTTCCGGATGACTAGGATCAACGAGCCGCCTTCATTAAGATGGCTCAATGCGCCCGCGTACATCGCGTATGTAACCTTTTTACCCGCGCGTATGGGCGGATTGGTTACAATGGTGGAGAATGTTGCGGTGATGTTTGAGTAAACATCGGATTCTAAGACCTCGACTCGGTCCGCCACCCCTAGCGCTTTCGCATTGGCTTTCGCGCAATCTAGCGCCCTGAGGTTGACGTCGGCTAGGGTCAGATGCCGAGAGGAATCAAGTTTGGCGAGGGTCAGCCCAATGGGCCCTACCCCACAGCCAAGATCGAGGATTTGGGTGCCAAGATCGGTCTTGGCGATGGTTTCCAGCAGCAACCTGCTACCATCATCAAGGCCATCTTTGCTGAAGACCCCGGCGTCGCTTTTTAAGGTGAAGCGTTCCCCGAACAGCGTATAGCTGAAGGAGATATTTTCGTGGGCCAAATCCTCAACGTTATCGAAATATTGGGGCATTTTTAATGGTCTCCTTAAAGCGGCAAACCCCGCCCCAGGTTACCCTAGGGCGGGAGTGTAATCGAATTTGTGAGTCGAGAAACTACTTGATTTCGACTTCGGCGCCAGCGGCGACGAGAGCCTTCTTGTGTTCTTCGGCCTCGACGGGAGAGATGTGCTCTTTGACCGGGGCGGGAACAGCGTCGACGAGTTTCTTGGCATCCATGAGGCCGAGACCAGTGATGGCCTGGACGGCTTTGATGACGGCGACTTTGGAACCACCGACAGCTTTGAGGATAAGGGAGACTTCAGTGGGTCCCTTGTCGACGGGGGCCTCTTCCTCAGCGGGAGCGGCAGCAGCGGTAGCGACCGCAGCGGTGACGCCGAATTCAGCTTCGACGGCTTTGACGAGCTCATTGAGCTCAAGGACGGTCATCTCCTTCAAGGAGGCGATGATTTCTTCGTTGGTTAACTTAGCCATGGTTGGATACTCCTTTCAATAGGCTTAGGCCGGCTGGCCTTTCTCCGCGACCGCTTTGACGGTGGCCGCGAACTTGGTGATGGGTGCGTTGAGGCACGATAGGAACATAGCGATGAGGCCGTTCTTGTCGGGGAGTTTGGAAACTTCCTTGACTCCAGCAGCGTCGATGACCTTGCCTTCGACGAGTCCGCCCTTAACCACGAGCGCTTCGTGGAAACGGGAGAATTTGACGAGGGCCTTGGGGCCTTTGGAGATGTCTTTGGAGAAGACGAATCCGTTCGGGCCGTTGAGCAAATCTCCTAAATCGGGGAGTTCGTCAGCGGCGAGGGCGCGGCGGACCAAGGTGTTCTTGTAGACCACGATGGAGGCCTCTTCCTTGGCCAAGGTTTTGCGGAGCTCTTGCATCTCGGCGACGGTGAGTCCTTGGTAGGAGACGACCGTGAGGGATCCCGCTTCTTTGATCGATTTGGAGATTTCAGAGACGGTTTCCTTTTTGGCGAGTAGAACTTGCTGATTCATGTTATGTACCTCCTTTCTGTTGTATATGTGATGCTTCGATATAACTAGTGAAGTTTGTGAATTGTTGCCTCAGCAGGGTGATGTTATTAAGGCACTTGCCCCCGGCTATCTTAGGTATATCAAGCGATTCACCGAAGTGATTAGTTCCTTCCGGGGAAGGTGATGGCGATGGCAGGTCCCATCGTCGAGGAGACGACGCAGTTGAGGATGAAGGTACCCTTAACGGTCGAGGGACGGGATTTGACAATCGCGTCCGTGATGGCCTTGAGGTTATCAAGGAGGAATTCGTCGGAGAACGAGACGCGGCCAATGCCCATGGAGAGGTTGCCATCACGGTCGACACGGTAAGCGACCTTACCACGCTTGATGTCGGCGACGGCGCCTTTGATATCCATGGTGACGGTGCCGGTCTTGGGGTTCGGCATGAGGCCCTTAGGACCGAGGACACGGCCCATCTTACCAAGTTCGCCCATCATGTCCGGGGTCGCGACGATGACGTCGAATCCGAACCAGGATTCACGGGTGATCTTCTCGAGGATCTCTTTGCCGCCATAGAAGTCGGCTCCGGCTTCCTTGGCTTCGTCGAGTTTAGTGTTGGTGACGACGAGGATCTTTTTGGTCTTGCCGTTGCCGTGGGGAAGAGTGATGGTGCCACGGATGAGTTGGTCGGCAAGGGTGGGGTTGACATTGAGGTTGAAGCTGATGTCAACGGAGGCATCGAATTTCACCGTGGAGGTCTCTTTGACGAGAGCGACGGCTTCTTCGAGGGTGTAGGTTTTGGCGGCATCGACCTTCTTGAGGGCCGCGGCATAATTCTTAGGTAATTTTTTCATTGCGGTTTCTCCTCATTAGTCGACGATGGCGATGCCCATCTGACGGCAGGTGCCGGCGATGATCTTTTCCGCGGCCTCGACGTCATCGGTGTTGAGGTCAGGGAGCTTGTACTCAGCGATCTCACGAAGTTGGGCTTTGGTGATTTTGCCAGCGGTCTGCTTTTGGTTGCCAGCTCCTTTGGTGATGCCCGCAGCTTTCAAGATAAGCGGGGCGGCCGGAGTGGTCTTGATGACGAAGTCGTAGGACTTGTCTTCGTAAGCAGTGATGATGACAGGAACGGTCTGACCCCTTCTGTCGCCGGTCTTCGCATTGAAGTCGGTGCAGAATTTGGCCATGTTGACGCCAGCGGAGGCTAGCTTCGGTCCGGGTTTGGCTTCGCCGCCCGGGAGTTCCATTTTGACGACTTTGGTAATCTTCTTTCTCATGGAAATTCCTCCTTTAATGAATTTACATGCAGTGGTTATCGCGGACCTTCGTCAGGGTCCTTCCACGCATTGCGCTCAAATGTGCGCTCGCATATGTTACGCGCCCATATCCACGAATGTCAACATTTATTTTTATGAATTTTCACAGTTCGTTTTTGGCCCTTGCCGCATCCAATAGCAAGAACGTTATAAGACGCAGCGAGAGGAGGAACGTTGACAAAATCACGGATTCCTAAAAAACTGCTGCAAAAGGGGAATTATTTCTTAAAACGTCACGGATTCGATTAACGAGGAATCCCTCGCATTAAGCAGGCGAACGCCCGCTTCATCGATGATCGCATAGCCTGGGGCGCCGTCGCGAGGTTTTCCAATAGAGCCCGGATTCAACGTGATCACACCACCGCTTTTACTTAAGGTTTTAACGTGGGTGTGGCCATACATGACAATATCGCCTGGCTTAAAGTCAGAATAAAAAGGTGCATGTCTTAACAGCATCCGATGCCCCGCGAAATAGAGGGTCTGTTCCTCAGGAAGAGAAAAGCCTAAGACCCGTTCATCGTAATAATGGTCGCAGTTGCCACGCACGCCAAGGATCGGCGTGGAAGAATGCGACAAATAATCGCTGCAACGGTTGGAGTCGCCGTCATAGGCGCCAAACAATGTGTCCCCGAGGCAAAGCAAGCAATCGGGCCTCTCCCGTTTGACCGCGGCGATGAGAAGTTCCAATCCTGCCACGGAGCCGTGTAGGTCAGAGAACACGAGGTATTTCATACGCGGCCATTATACGCGTAGAAAAAAGAAATGCTCCACAAGGAAGGCGAGTTGCAAGAAACTTTAGCACATGAAGAAATCCCTGTCCCTTTACGAAGATTTAAAAAGCGCCTTCGAATATCTTTGCAGATCGTGGTTCAAATAT
>JAGAHY010000125.1 GCA_017626815.1 Bacilli bacterium
GTCGTCTTACAGACAATGCCTTCGAGCAAGCCAATAAGTTCTTTCACGCTACGTCCTTGGCACAAGGCGGCAACGGCTTGAGTGTTACCGGGACACCCACCAATAAAGACGACTTTTTTGACGATGCCGTCTTCGTGAGTGATCTCGATACCACTGGCGCAGACATGTTGGGGCTTATAGGCGAACGTTTGTTCCATTATTCCGCTTTTTCGCAGCAGCACTCACCGTCTTCGCAGCATTCGTCATCGCCACCGGAAACCATATCGACGAGTTGACCATAGACGACGCCAGCGCAGCCAGCGGCATTGGATTCATCGGTATCGATGTGCATCGCGAGCGAAAACTTTTCAGAAACGCGGACCACCGTGTCGCCAAAGATGGTGGTGCGACCATCAGTCTCGATGAGGACATAAACAGATTCGCCATCCTCAACGCCGAACTTCTCGGCATCCGCAGGAGTCATATGGATATGACGCTTGGCGACGATGGCGCCTTCTTCAAGACGTAATTCGCGGCCATTGTCGGGATTGACCAAAGTGATAGGGGCGCTGCCCTTGACGTCGCCCGATAGACGGACAGGGGCATTGATGCCTAACGTTCTAGCATCAGTGGCGCTGATTTCAACTTGATTAAGGTTCCGTAAAGGTCCGAGGATAGAAACGCCGTTGATGGCGCGGGGTTTGCCGGTTTTAGGGTTGACTTCGCCGACGAGATTGAGACGGACATCCGAAACGAACTGTCCAGGTTGAGAAAGCATCTTGCGGACGCCAAGTTCCGCATGTTTGCCCTCTTCAGCACCCATGAGGTAGTCGAAAGCAGCCTGATCAAGGTGGATGTGACGAGCGCTGGTTTCAACGAGAATCTTGTATTCTTCTTCCATTGTTTACTCCTATTGTTTCAATGTGCAGGGACATTATATACCTTGAATATTGCCTTGGGGATTTATTGCTCCGAATAAGCCGTGAAAATTTGTCGTTTCCTATTCCAATATAATTAAAATGAAAATCTGTGCTAATCAATATTATTGGTGCCGTATCTCGCTGAAACGGTCGCAAAAGTCCCTCTTTTTCAAAATGTAGCACAGACCTTCATCTCTATAATTCGTTCATTAGAGAGCCTTGATTTTTGATTCGTCGTCTAAGGAAATGTGATTCATAGGAAAAGATTTTATCGCTTACAAAAAAGAAAATGCTTTCCTAAAGGAAAAACTTCTTGTCCAATCGAAGCGAGACATTTATAGTTTCTTCACGAAAGGAGGACGCGATAGATGGATGAAGAAAAGGTGGAGAACATGGAACCAAAAGTTCCGACAATTGATCCAGATAAAATATTAGGGTATATCCGCAAAAAAGACCGCAAAGCCTTACTTACGATTTTTGAGATTGTCCCTAGCATCGACATCGCTGAGGCGGTCGAAAATTTTGAACCCGCCGATTTGCTTTACATCTTCCGCGCCGTTCCCAGTGAAATCACGGCTGATTTCTTTGACGAACTCTCCAGTGACACCAAAGAAGCCCTGATCAAAGCGATGACCGACAAAGAACTTGTCGCCATCATTAAAGAGCAATACGCCGATGACGTCGCCGATACCGTCATCGAATTGCCCGCCAACCTCGCTTCCCGCGTCCTAAAAGCCGCGGATAAAGAAATGAGGCAGAGCGTCAACCAGTTGTTGCAGTATTCCGATGGCACCGCTGGCGCTTTAATGACCACCGAGTACCTCGAATTCGTCGACACTACTCCCGTTTCTGATGTCATCAACGAAATCCGCACCAAAGGTAAAGACGCCGAAACCGTCTACACCATCTTCGTGCGGAACAAGAAAAGAGAATTCGTCGGCACCGCTGGCCTCGATGATTTGATTTTTGCTAAGCCAAACGAGACACTCGAGGATATCATGAACCGCGATGTCGTTTCCTGCTATACCGCGACCGATCAGGAAGAAGTCGCCAAGATGTTCCGCCGTTATGACCTTAACGCTATGGCGGTCCTCAATTCCGACTCTCGACTCGTCGGCGTCATCACCGTCGACGACGTCATCGACGTCATGGTCGAAGAGCAGCAAGAGGACTTGGCCCGTTTGACCAACATGGAGCCTTCAGATAAGCCCTATATGGAATTATCCGCTTGGGGCAACGCGAAGAAATGTATTCCTTGGCTTATCGCGCTATTGATCCTCGGCACCTTCACGACGATGGTCCTTGACCGCATCGAGAAAAGCGCCATCTTCACCGCCCTGCCGATGCTCATCGCCTTTGTGCCTACCTTGATGGACACCGGCGGCAACGCGGGCGCCCAGACGACTGGCTTGATGATTCGCGGCCTTGCCGTTGATGACTTTGAGCCCAAGGATGTGCTCAAAGTTTTATGGAAAGAGTTCCGTTCTGCGGTGATAATCGCCGGAATCGTGGCCGCCTTTGCCTTCTTATGGATCACCATTGAGCAATATACCGGTATTGTTAACGATGCGGAAAATTTCAAAGACATCAACATTTGGAGTGGAAATTGCTGGAACGTTGATTTCTTCGCCCACACGATGAAAAATAGCGCCCTGATTTCCATCACGATGGGCATCGCCGTCCTCTTCTCCAAATGCATCGGCACCCTGCTTCCTCTTGGAGCGGCCGCCATCAAGAAAGATCCCGCGCTTCTCTCCCAACCCATGCTCACCACCATCATGGACGTCGCGACCCTTTGCATCTTCCTCCTGATGGCTGTCATCTTCTTCCCTCAATTCGCTTAACACGCAAGGCTCTGGCCTTGCTTTTTTATCTCTCCTTCGCGTGCTAACATAATGATGAACATACGCAGCGTTAAAAGGAGGCCACCATGCTACGTTACGAAATCCACGTCATCGGATCTTGTGAAGAAGCCAATCCCTTTTATCCACTGCTTATTGCCGAGTACGATGATATTTGGCCCCTTATTGAGTCACGTTTCCCCTTGTCCGAGCTAGGGATTGATTTGTCGTTAGAGCAGTTAAACGTCAACGGAGGCGATGCCATCATCAGCTTCTGGGGCGCGAAAAGATATCGCCTCCGACTCGATGAGGGCTTGATTCTCAAGGAAGATCTCGGCGAGGGAAAAACACTAAAACTCACGCTGACGTTAAGGGCCTATGAATGCGGTGAAGAGACCTATAACAAAGGATTCTTCCTGCGCGTCGAGGAAAGCGTTGATACAGAAGAAGCCTATGACAAACAAGTTGGGGCCAAATCTTATGATATTCCAATAAAGCTCTGGGAAACCATTAACTTAGAATACCATCAGCAAGTTCTGACCATCGTCGGTATTTTCCCAAAATTTCAGAAAATCACAGTTAAAATCGGCCCAAAAAGAGGACAAGGAAAAGCCTACGAAATCTCCGAGGACGAACCTTGCGCCATCACCTATGAGGACGCTGTCGGTGCATATGAAAGTTTTCGTTACCTCAGAAAACATTTAAAAATGAGTCTAAGGGAAGACTGGGAAGACCCGGGCCAGGGGAGTAACCCTTAAGTCATCAGAAGACTTTTAACAGTCATTTCCAGGCGATTAGGAAAACAGTTATCGTCCCTTTTCGGCCATTTTTTGAACATAACCTTTCAAATAGGCCCATGGAGACATAGCTTTTCTCCTTAGAGGAAATAAAAATAAAACTCATGGTTGCAAACCTCTTGCCACGTTTCTATAATCTTCTCGCTGCGGGGATGGCGGAATGGTAGACGCATACGTTTGAGGGGCGTATGGGGCAACCCGTGTGAGTTCGAGTCTCATTTCCCGCACCAGTTACCAATTGGCATCGGCTACCACCGATGCTTTTTCTTATAGTAATAAGCCCTAAAACGTGGATAATAACCCCGTATGGCAATCCTAGAAGCAAGCAACATCTACTTCGACTATGGCGATAAGCCACTGCTTTCGGGTGCCGATTTGAAAATTAACCCTGGCGAGCATTGCGCTCTCGTGGGTATCAACGGTTCGGGAAAGTCCACCATGTTGCAATTGCTCATCGGCGAAAGACGCCCAGATAAAGGCACCATCACGTGGGAACCCCATGTCACTTACACCTACCTTGACCAACACCTTACGGTCAACATGGATCTGAAAGCCGAAGAATATTTCTACGGCGTCTACTCCCATTTATTTAAAAAAGAAAAAGAAATGGAACGCCTCTATGAGGAAGCTTCCTCTGGGGAAGAAGGCTATGAAAAGCTCTTAGCCCGTGCCGAACGTCTTGGCAATGAGTTGTTGGAAGCAGATTTCTATGCCCTACAAGCTAAAGTCGGGAACGTCGTCGATGGACTAGGATTCCGTAAAGAAGATTTAGAAAAACCATTGCGCCTACTTTCACCAGGAATGAGGGAAAAAGCCTTCTTAAGCAAAATGCTCCTCGAAGAAAAAGACGTCTTGATCATGGATGAGCCCACCAACTTTCTTGACCCCACGCAAGTTTCTTATCTCGCCCAATATTTAAAGAGCTATCCCAAAGCCTTCCTGCTCATCAGCCATGATGAAGGGTTCCTCAAAGAAGTCTGCGATGTCGTCTTTTATCTTCGCGCAGGGAAGATTACACGCTACAAGGGAACGTTTGAACATTATCTCGCGCAAAAAGAAATTGACCTCGCCCAAGCCGAGAAAGATTATCTCGCCCAGCAACGTTATATCAAAAAGGAAGAAGCCTTCATCGCCGCCCATATCGTCCGTGCCACCAGCGCACGTGCGGCGAAGTCTAGACGCGCCAGGCTAGAACATTTAGAACGTCTCGATGCGCCGAGCAAAGAAGGCGGTGAAGTTTCGTTCCGCTTCCCCTTTTCCAAGGATACGGGCCGCAACGTATTAACCGTAGAAAATCTAGAAATCGGTTACAATTCCCCATTGCTTTCTCCAATATCCCTTGAGATTCCCAGCGGTTCTAAAGTCGCTTTGCTCGGGCATAATGGGGTGGGTAAGACCACCTTCCTCAAGACCATTCTGTCTCAAATTCCGGCCCTGTCTGGTTCCTTTATGTTTCATGTCAACGCCGACATTCTTTACTTCGAACAACAGGCCAATATCAATATGAGCCTTTCGCCGTTTGACTATCTCCGCGACCTATACCCCGATTACGATAACACCAAAATCCGATCCATCCTTGCCTCCGTCGGCATTAAAAAAGAAACGGCGATGCGCAAATTCTCGGAGTTATCCGGCGGTGAGATCGCCAAAACGAAACTGGCCCCCTTGACGCAAGAAAAATCGAACCTTCTGCTGCTCGACGAACCCACGAACCATCTTGACCAAAAGGCGAAAGATGCTTTGTTCGAGGCAATTGAAGCTTATCCTGGGACCGTCATCCTCGTCTGCCATGAGAAGGATTTCTCCGACGGCTTGATTGATTTTGAGATTACATTTAGCTAAGCGAGGAACGCTTTTTGCACCGAAGCATTTTCCCAATCCAACGCATCGTCGGAATGCTTAACCAATAATTAAACGCGACGACATCAGCATTATACGCGCCGATCAGTGTGCGGTAATTTCGTTCTAAGTCCTGAAGCAAACCATCAAAGCGGGCGTAATTGGCATCAACGGTTGCTTTATGATTTGCTTGGGCCAAATATTGTAGCTTCGAAGCCGCCGCTTTAAACACACCCGCATGGTCACGAATGCTTTCCTCGGTAGGCCTTTGAAAACTCAGCCCTTTAAGCTTTTCGAATAATTCGCCATCTTCGACGTTAAGAACAACGCCCTTTTTCACGAGGAATTCCTTTGTTGAAAGCAAAGTGTCGGTTCTTTCGTACAACAATAGATTCAGGCCCTGCACCTTGCGCTTTAGCCTTCGCTTAAAGAAAAGAATCTTGCCAATCACATAAACCACGACCGAAATGTAAAAGAAGCTGACGAGGACAAGGATGAGCAAGAAAATCTGATAGCCTTCCATAACCGGCACTATTCTACCCCTCCGAAGAGCTTATTTGGAAGAAGTCCGGATTTAAATCCGCCTTTGACGCTCTTCGACGTCTGTCCCTAAGCCAAACTCTATCTTTTGCTTTGCAATAAGATAAGGTATCATTTTTGCATGAGCAGAAAACCGATTTTAGCAATCTTATACGATTTTGACGCAACATTGTCCCCAACGGACATGCAAGCCTATGGGTTTATCCCTGCCATGGGCATGACCCCAGACCAGTTTTGGGGCCTGACCGGTGAATTCTCCAAAGCAACCGGTTGCGAAAAAATCCTCTCTTACCTTTACACCATGGTTGCCGTGGCGAAAGAAAAAGGAGTTAAGTTGACACGTCAATTTCTTAACGAGTGCGGAAAAAACATTCAGTTCTACCCTGGTGTTACCACTTGGTTTAAACGCATCAATGAATATGCGGAAACCAAAGGCGTTAAGGTCGAACACTATCTCATCTCCTCCGGTAACAAAGAAATCGTTGAAGGCTGTGCCATCGCTCAAGAGTTTAAGAGAATGTACGCTTGCGAATTCATCTTTGACAAAAAATCCGGCGAAGCCATTTGGCCCAAACTCGCGATTAACTACACCCAGAAGACACAATATTTCTTCCGCATTTCCAAAGGGGCTTATGACACCACCGATGACGAGGCGGTTAACCAGAAGGCCCGCGAACGCCGTATCAACTACTCGAACATTGTCTATATCGGAGACGGAATGACCGACGTTCCTTCCATGCTGGTCGTTAAGAATAATGGCGGTCGCTCTATCGCCGTCTATCCCAAAGGAAAAGAAAGCAAAGTCGCCTCGCTCAAAGATGACGGCCGCGTCAATTTCACTTCCATCGCCGATTATTCCTCAGGCAAACGACTCGAAAGAATCATGCGTTTGATCATCGATTCCGTCGCTATTCGCGAAGCTATGGACTTCTTTGAAGGACAAAGCGTCAGCGCGATCGATTAAGGAGTAGCCTGTGCACCATCGTCATATCTGCGTCGCTTTATTTGGGGGCAAGGGGGAACGCTTCCACGCTCCTTTTCCGAAACAATTTATCGACCTCGATGGCGAGCCGATGATATTGGTGACATTAAAAGCCCTATCGCTTTGCGGCGCGATTGACGATATCTATGTCGTTTCTGAAGTCAATTCTATCGAACAGGTTTATAATCTCCTCCAGGATGCTGGGATCCCAAAAATCAAAGACATCCTACCTGGTGGCAAAACCCGTCAAAGTTCCTCTCTCTCAGCTTTAGAGCACCTCAAGAAAACCGGTGTCAAAGATGATGCGATTGTGATGATTGTTGATGGGGATCGGCCCTGCATCGATGAATCCATCATAGCCCGCAGTTACGATGCCGCCGAAAAAAATGGCGCAGCGGTAGTCGCCGCTCCCGTCACCGATTCTATTTTGCTAAGCAAGGACGGGAAACGGGTGTCCGAGTATATCGACCGTTCCACCGTCTACGCTGTGCAAACGCCCCAGACCTTCCGCTTCTCCATCATCTATGAAGCGGCCAAGAGGTTCCAAAGCCAACTCGTCACCGACGATGCTAGCTTGGTGAAACTACTGGGCAAGCCCGTTGCCTTAGTCGTGGGCAAAAAAGACAACATTAAAATCACCGTTCCCGAAGACATAGAGGCATATATCTCATGGAAGAAACGAACCAAAGCGTAAAAGGACCCGTGGTCGGCTTAGTGACCACCGGCACAGTGATTCGCGTATACCCCACCTACGCGATCATGCTTTTCGACGATGGTTGGACCGGCCTTCTCCATATTTCGGAGTTGTCCCATTCTTACATCCGCAGTTTCACCTCTTTCGTCTCCGTTGGCAGTATCTATACCGTCAAAGTCATCGATGTTTTCGATAATGGGAATCGCGTCAACGTTTCGTTGAAACAAGTGAGCAACAGCGAACGCAAGCGCTGCTTTTCCCACAAACCCATCGATCCGTCGGAAATTTCATTTGAATCCCTAAAGGCATGCTTGCCTTATTGGATAGAACAACAAAACAAGGAGAATTAAAACATGATCAAAGTTAACGCATCGCATGTTCTTCGCGACATCGATATCTCCTCCTACAAAGAAGAAGTTAACAAAGCCCATCGCCTCATCAAAGAGCGTAACGGCCCTGGTGGCGATTACCTTGGATGGGCGCATTACCCAGAAACCTACGACAAAGAAGAATTTGAACGAATCATAGAAGCCGCGAAAGAAATCCGCGAGAACTATGAAGTCTTGCTTGTCTGTGGCATCGGTGGCTCTTATCTGGGCGCACGTGCCGCCATTGAAGCGCTCAACGGTTTGCATGGACACGACAAAATCGAAATCATCTACTTTGGACAAACCTTATCGCCGAACTACGTGAAACAAGTTCTTGACTACTTAGAAAACAAGACCTTCGCCATCAACGTTATCTCGAAATCCGGAACCACGACAGAAACTGCCGTCGCATTCCGTCTTGCTCGTGACCTCTTGGTCCGCAAAATCGGCAAAGAAGCGGCTGCCAAGGCTATCTTTGCTACGACCGATAAAGAAAAGGGCGCATTGCTCCAGCTTTGCAAAAAATACGGATACCGCCGCTATGTTCTTCCCTCCGATATCGGTGGCCGCTATAGCGTATACACCGCAGTCGGCCTTCTTCCCATGGCCGTTGCCGGCATCGATATTCGCGCTTTCATGAACGGTGCTAAGAAAGGTCTTGAACTCTATGGCAAGCCCGAGAATAACCCCGCCTATGAATATGCTCTTATCCGCCATGAACTATATAAGAACGGCAAATATCCCGTGGAAATGCTCGTGACCTATGAACCTGGTCTTGTCCAACTCGGCGAATGGTGGAAACAACTCTTCGGCGAATCCGAGGGCAAAGACCACACCGGCCTGCTCCCCGACTCCGCTACCTTCACCACCGACCTTCACTCCTTAGGCCAGTTCATTCAAGAGGGATCCCCTGTCCTTTTCGAAACCATTTTGCAAATCGATAATCCCGCCGTCGACGTCATCGTCCCGCATGATGAGGATGATCTTGATGGGTTGAATTACCTAGAAGGCAAAGGCTTGGATTATGTCGGCAAGAAAGCCTGCGAAGGCACCGTGGCCGCCCACGTCGAAACCGGCAAAGTTCCCAATGTTCTTCTAAGCCTCGACAAGTTAGACGCCGAAGGCCTAGGCGAACTGATGTATTTCTTCATGAGAGCCTGCGCGATGAGCTGCTATCTCAACGACGTGAACCCCTTCAATCAACCGGGTGTCGAGGTCTACAAGAAGAATATGTTCCGTCTTCTTGGGAAGCCTGGATACACGAAATAACTAAGCGACACAAAGAAAGAACCAGAGAACATTATGCTGGTTCTTTTTTATATTATTATCGGCAAAACAGGACTATTTTAGTGGTTTTATCTTCGGCACGTTGCACACGCCGCACGTAAAGGTAATAGGGAAGGTGGGCGACAAGTTTGTATCATCTCTAGGTTACGTCGCAAGCGTTTGACACGTTTGGCTCGAACCGCCGCTCACCCATATAAATAAAAAAGCCTCATAGAGGTTTTCATACAAAGGTTTGGTCCCCCGCCTGAGACTCGAACTCAGGACCCCTTGATTAAAAGTCAAGTGCTCTACCACTGAGCTAGCGGAGGATTATAAGAGTCTGGCTGGGGTGACTGGGATCGAACCAGTGAAATGACAGAGTCAAAGTCTGTTGCCTTACCGCTTGGCTACACCCCAAGAGTGGTGGGTGAAGATGGATTTGAACCACCGAACCCGAAGGAGCTGATTTACAGTCAGCCGCGTTTGGCCACTTCGCTATTCACCCACTTGTAAGGACTCTTGCGCGCTTTGCCCGAAGGGTGGTGGATGCTGTAGGGTTCGAACCTACGACCCCCGCCTTGTAAGGGCGATGCTCTCCCGCTGAGCTAAGCATCCGCGGGGCGCTTGAAACGCGCTCATAAAATATACCATCGAGTCATGATGGGGTCAACGAGTTTTTTCACAAATATTTAGCCTGTGCAAAAGCTCATAAAAACGGCATTTTATCGTACTTTTTCGCAAGAAATATCCCATGACGACGGCTAAATTTGGTCCGAAGCAGGACCTAAAATGAGGCTTCGATGTTCTCTTTACCCATAAAAGGGATCCCTTAAATAAATAAGATAATGAAGAAAATACACTTTTTAGCACTCTATACTTGAAAGTGCCAATTTTTTGTAACAAGATATTTGCGCTACAAGGAGCGTAGAACAATGAAACAGGAAAAAAAGTTTGAAACAGAATCGCAGCAATTGCTCGATTTGATGATCAATTCCATCTATTCAGAAAAAGAAATCTTTCTCAGAGAACTTCTTTCTAACGCTAGCGACGCCATCGATAAATATCGCTATCTTTCGTTAACCGAGTCCGACAAATATCCAACCAAATCTCACCAAATCCGTATCGATGTGGATAAAAAAGCTCGTACCATCTCCGTTACAGATGACGGTATCGGCATGTCCTTGGAAGACATGGAGAAGAACCTTGGCACTATCGCCAAATCCGGTTCGAAGGAGTTCATGTCCAAAATCAAAGACGCCAAGGAAAAAGATGATCTTTCCATCATTGGCCAATTCGGCGTTGGTTTTTACAGCGCATTCATGGTCGGTGATTCCGTCGAAGTTCTTTCCAAAACCTTAGGTGGTGAAGCCCACCGCTTCTACAGTGAAGGCAAATCCACTTATACCATCGAGGATACCGAATTCGACCAAGATTCCGGTACCAAAGTCATCGTCCATTTGAAAAAGGATACTGATGATTTGAAGTACAGCGACTATCTGGAAACTTATCGCATCGAAAACCTCGTCAAGAAATACTCCGACTATATCCGCTACCCCATCAAAATGCTCGTCACCGTCTCCAAGCAGGATCGCGATGACGAAGATAAACCCGTCGATGGTAAGTATCATGATGAAATCGAGGATAAGACCCTTAACTCGATGATTCCCTTATGGAAAAAGTCCGTCAACGACGTCAAGCAGGAAGAGCTCGACGAATTCTATAAGAGCAAGTTCATGGACTATGAGAAGCCTCTCCTTTCCCTCAATGTCCATGTTGAAGGCCTTTACACCTACGAAGCTTTGCTCTTCATCCCAAGCCGTGTCCCTTCCAACCTTTACAGCGAATCCTATGAGCAAGGTCTTTCCCTCTATAGCAAAGGCATCTTCATCCAGGATCATTACAAGGACCTCATCCCCGACTACCTTCGCTTTGTCAAAGGCCTCGTCGACTCCGATGACTTCCCGTTAAACGTCTCCCGTGAAATGCTTCAGAAGACACCGGAGATGGCAAAGATCGCGAAGAACATCGAAAACAAAATCATCGCCGAATTAAAGAAAACCAAGAAAAACGACGAAGAAAAGTATCTTAAATTCTTCGACATGTTCGGCGAGCACATCAAATACGGCATCTACTCCAGCTACGGCATGAAGAAGGAAGAGTTGCAAGACCTTCTTCTCTTCCACCATCTAAATGATGAGAAGCTCATCTCCCTTGAAGACTATGTGAAAAACATGAAGAAAGGGCAGAAAGACATCTACTTCGCCACCGGCAAAACCCTGGACGAAATCAAGACGCTGCCCCAGCTCGAGAGCAAGAAGAAAGACGGCGTCGACGTCCTCTTATTGGATAAGAACATCGATGAGTTCTGCATCATGGCCATGGTTGAATACGATAAGAAGACGTTCAAAGACGTATCCAGCGAAAAGGACGAGGTCAGCAAAGAGAAAAAAGAAGAACTCGATCGTCTCGCCAGTGAGAATAAGCGCATCCTCGATAACATCAAGGAAGGCTTAAGTGGCAAAGTTGACGATGTCGTCTTCTCCGCCAAACTCGTCGACTCCCCTGTTTGCATCACCACCAAAGACGGCATCTCCATGAACGCTGAGCGCGTCATCAATGAGGAACCGGGCCAAAAAGAGAATCTTAAATCGACTAAGGTTCTTGAAATCAACCCCGACCACGAGCTCTTCAAGGCCCTAGCCGACGTTTCGTCCGATGAACAAATTAAGGATTACGGATCCGTCTTATACGACGAAGCCATGCTTCTTCAAGGCTATGATATCGAAGACAAAGCTGAGTTTGTCAAAAAGCTGAATAGCCTCCTCATCAAAGCCGCCAAGGCATAACGCCATCTAATTAAGCCCATCCTCATTAAAGCATGACGATGGGCTTTTTCGTCTGCAAAACGCGGTTATTTTTAGGTTTATACAGATAACTTAAAAACAAGGAGGCCCTTGGAGATACACATTTTCTTCATTTTCTTTGTCCAATTTTACCTTTTCCCGACTATAGGTTAAGTGGAGGCAAAAATTATGAAGTATAACCCAACAACCGAATCCGACTTCCTCGCGGCTGCCGCTTTCAACCATAAAACGCCAGCCCAATTAAACGGCAACTTAAGAGCATTGGTCAAAGCCGCATTTCCCAACTGCAAAGACGATGACGTAATCCAATGTGGCATCTGCAATCGTTTTTCAAAGCCCGACATCTATCTCCAAATCGACGGAATTAGAAGATACATCTCCCTCAAAAGCGGAGGCTCCGAAAGCGTTCATACCGAGCATGTCAAAAACGTCATCTTATTTCTGCGAAGCATCGGCATCTCGGCCGCCACTCAAAGGACATTGCTCCGCTATCATTATGGCGATGGCACTTTAACTGGGACAGGCGAAGTACGGCATCTCGCCAGCGAGCTTTATCCGATGATGAAGGAGGAGATTGCGCGTGCTAATAAAGAGTTGAATCAGTTCCGCATCATTGCAGCATCACTAGATCGATTCGTTTTCCAAGGCAACCCCATTCATCCCTACGCCGCGGAATTTATCGCCTTTGGTGATCCAACATATTTTGTCTTCGCCAGCAAAGAAGACATCGTCAAAGGCGTTTTAAATGACAAATATGACCATATCAACTATCCCCACATTGGCCCGCTAATGATACAGCCCTTCCTTCGCGACCCCGAGCGAAAATCCCCTCATCCTGAAAAAAGAGATATCGCGCACTTCCGCTGGCCCAATCTCCTTGGGTCCGTCCAAAAAATAGCCTATCGAAAACAACGCGCGGAACGCATGCGGAAAATAGCGCAATATCAAAAAGTAAAAGAAGACAATTCCAAAAATAGCGCGATTTTGCATTAGAAAAAGGTGGCTAGATGTTCCAACCACCTTAATCAATGATTATTGATCGATGCGATTATCGCGGATGACGCGTTCCTTCAAGCTTTCCGGAACTTCTTCGTAACCATAGAACTCACGGTTGAAGAAGCCGCTAGCCTGCGTGATGGATTTTAACTGAGTGGTATAGTCGATAACTTCCGCTTCAGGGATGAGGGCTTCGATCTCCTGGTTACCGAAGTCTTTCTCTTCGATGTTTTGGATACGCGCACGACGCGTATTCAAGTCGGAGAGAACGCTGCCGGTGAAACGGGATTCGACGTTTACGCGGATGCGGAGGATCGGCTCAAGGATAATCGGCTTGCACTTCGGATAGGCTTCCTTAAAGGCGAGGATCGCGGCCATACGGAAGGCTTGTTCGTTGGAATCTACCGGATGGTATTTGCCATCAAATAAGACACCTTTGACACCGATGACGGGGAAGCCTGCAAGCAAGCCTTTGCTCAAGGCCTCGAAGAAGCCTTTTTCAACGGCCGGGAAGTAGTTCTTAGGAACCGCGCCGCCGAAGACATCTTCTTCAAAGACGTTTTCTTCCGCGGGCTCGAAACGCATCTTGACGACACCATAGAAACCACTGCCGCCCGATTGCTTGACATAACGGCCTTCCGCTTCACCACGACCCTTAATGGACTCACGATAGACGACCTTCATGCGTTCGGTATCGACCGTAATCTTATAAAGCGTTTTTAATTTGTCGAGGACGTAATCAATATGAGAATCGCTGACGCCACCTAGAAGTAATTGCCTGGTTTCGTTGTTGCGGCGGACCTCGACGCAAGGATCTTCCAATTGAATTTTGGCTAATGCCGGCATCAACTTGCCTTCGGTATTCTTATCCGCGACGATGGCCTTGTAGATGACCGCAGTCGGATACTTAACCGGCTTGAAGATGGTGATGTTCTTCGGAGCGGATAAGGAGTCGCCGAAGTGGATGCCTTCTAGCCTCGTCAACGCGCCAATATCGCCAGCGCGGATCTCATCGACAGGCTCTAGATTCTTGCCCATCATCGAGAATAGTGTCGGAATCTTCTGAACGTTGCCGTTGCAATAAACTTCGTCGCCGACATGAAGGACACCAGAGCATACCTTGATGATATTGATGACGCCAGAATAAGGATCGACGATCGTCTTGAAGACATAAGCGGAGAAGGGTTCTTTCTCGTCGGTGGGACGGACAATTTCGTTCCCGTTTTCGTCATGCGCTTCTAACGGCTTCAAATCGGCGGGATTCGGTAAATAGTCGATGCACATTTGAAGTAACGTCTGAACGCCGATATTCTTCGTCGCGCAGCCAACGATAACCGGGGTAAGCTCGCCCGAAATAACACTCTTCTTTAACGAGGTGCGGATTTCATCCTGGGTGAACTCTTCGCCATTGAAGAACTTCTCTAACAAGGCGTCATCAACCTTCGCGACCTCTTCAGTAATCGTATTATGAAGTTCGAAGACGCGGGCTCTCTTATCGGGATAAATCTCAGCCTCGACGCATTCTTGGCCATTATAGACGTGGGCCTTTAAGTCTACCGCGTTGGCAAAGCCGTCAAAGCTATCTTCATGGCCTAACGGGTAGCAGAAGGAAATGACGTTCTTGCCAAATTTCTCGCGAATTTCTTCTAGCAGCATCTCAAAATCGATGCCTTCTTTATCCATCTTGTTGACGAAGATGAAGGTCGGGATGCCTTTCTTACGGAGATGTTTCCAGTGCTTCATCGTGCCGACTTGTACGCCGACGGAAGCATCGATGACGAGGACCGCGCCTTTGACGACGCCAGCCACGCCAATGGTCTCGGAAATGAAGTCATCATTACCCGGAATATCGATGATATTGAGCTTGTGGTCATTGACCTCGAGAGGTAAAACAGCGATCTGGGTAGAACCACCACGCTTTTGTTCGGTAAGCGTGTAGTCGCTGATGGTGTTTTTCTTTTCGACAGTTCCTTTTTCAGGAATAAGTTTGGAGACATAAGCCATGGACTCGACAAGCGAAGTCTTGCCGCTTCCCTGGTGTCCCAAAACAACTACATTACGAATGTGGTTCGCGTCATATTGTTTCATGGTGATTTATCTCCTCAGATCCTAAAATATTTGGAATAACGGCCCTTGGTGATGATTTGGATGCGGCCTTCCTTCAGCAATTTCGCCAACGCCTTTTCAATCGTGGTCTTGCTAGAGGCATAGAGAATGCGGACAATCATCGTTTTGCTGATGGGCGTCGCACTATCGACAATAATCTTCAAGACCTTTTCTTCGCAGGTAGCTTCTAAGCCATTGATTTCAATGATGTAATCGAGCTTACGATAACCCTCAAGAATGCGCTTCAACACGAAGGTGACGAACTCTTCATAGTTATTCTCGTCGTCATGCCAACCCTGGGAAGAAGCCTCGAACGCGTCGATATATTCGCCTAAATGTTGTCTCATCAAGTACGCAATGGCGAAGTAATCGTCAATTTCGTAGCCATATTTCTTGAGCAAGAAGTGCAAGAGCAACCTGCTGACACGACCATTACCGTGGTTAAACGGATGGATGCACATGAAGTCGAGCATGAAGGCGGCGATTAAAACGAGTTTATTGCATTCTTCATCCTTGGCGCATTCATTGAACTGATAGACCAAGCTATCGAGCAGCATCGCGACATCCTCGGGAGCCGCGGAGACGAAAATCGTGCGGAAAGAGCCATCCGGCATCGCTTCCTGAATATAGTTTTGGCTATCTTTGAAGCGGCCGCCGAAATCCGGGTTGTAATCTTTATAAATGTAATAATGAAGCGTCGTGATGAAGCTAAGATCTAGGGTTTGGTATTTATAAACTTCGCCAATTAACGCAAGCGCATTAGTGTAACCGACGACCATGTGCTCTTGCAACGTCTTCGGCTGGCTGGTCTTACCAAAAATGGGTTTTTCACGGTCTTCGGCAATATAAACATTGCCAATGGCATTGCTGGCTAAAGCGCCACTTTGGACGGCGATATCTTTTAAAATATCCACCTTCGCAAGTTTGGCAACGGATGCGGTTTTCCCTTTGTAAAACTCAATGCTATTGAGCAAGGAAACGATGCTAGGGACGTTTAAAGAAAGCACCGCTCCTTTCAAGTCGAACATTTTCATGGTTTTTTACCTCTGCCATATATAATGCACCATTTTTAGAAAAAATGCTCTAATTAAGTAAAAATTTTTGAAAAATACTTAATTGTTCTTTTGGTA
>JAGAHY010000126.1 GCA_017626815.1 Bacilli bacterium
CTTTGGCAAACACAAGATGTCTCCCCGCGTTTCCCCCAACAAGTCTTGGGAAGGCTTCTTCGGCGGTTGGATTTTAGGTGGCTTGCTGGCTTTAGGCTTTGCGATGATCATTGAAGCCACCGGCAAACCCGTCATCCCAAGCCTCCCCATCTTTGGGCCGGATAGCAAATGGTATGCGGTGGTCTTCCTTAGTTTCACTTTGCCTCTTATCGGTGT
The DNA here is from genome assembly GCA_017626815.1 of Bacilli bacterium. Classification (GTDB taxonomy): domain Bacteria; phylum Bacillota_I; class Bacilli_A; order RFN20; family CAG-826; genus Alloenteromonas. The sequence continues at coordinate 217 of JAGAHY010000126.1, forward strand.
CATCGGCGACTTGACGTTCTCTTTGGTCAAACGTCATTTCGGCATCAAAGACTATAGCCGTTTGCTTGCGGCTCATGGCGGCGTTCTTGACCGTGTGGATTCGTTGTTATTCTGCTCGGTGTTCGCTTCTTCGTTCATCGTCGTATTCGAAAAAGGAGGCAGCTTCTTCGCATGAAGAAAGTGTTGTTGTTAGGTGCCTCCGGTTCCATCGGCACACAAAGCCTCGACATTATCGAAGCTCATCCGGATCGGTTTACGCTGACCGGTTTTTCTCTTGGCAAACGGGTGGGCATGATTCCGGATTTCCTCAAGCGTTTCCCTAGCGTCCAATATCTTTGCGTCTCTAATGCCATCGATGCGGAAAATCTCCGCAAAACATACCCAGATTTAAAAGTTTTCCATGGTGATGAAGGTTTGGTATCCATCATCGAAGAATGCCCTAGCGATATGGTCATCAATGCTTTGGTGGGTTTTGCGGGACTCGTCCCTTCGGTCGCTTCTTTAGAAGAAAACAAAATCCTTTGCCTTGCGAATAAGGAATCTCTTGTCGTCGGGGGCTCGATTATCAATGGGCTTCTCACGGAGGGGAAAGGAAAGCTTTGGCCTATCGACTCGGAACATGTAGCCATCGCTAAATTACTCTCTTGCATTGACCGGCACGACTTAAAGCGCGTGCTGATCACGGCTTCCGGCGGTTCTTTCCGTAAGCGTAGCAGGGCCGAACTTGTCGGCGTCACCAAAGAAGATGCCTTGGCTCACCCGACTTGGTCCATGGGCGCGAAAATCACGATTGATTCCGCGACGATGATGAACAAAGGCTTTGAAATCATCGAGGCTGATGTCCTCTTTGGCATCGGCGTCGACCATGTCACCCCGTTGATGCACGACGAATCCTATGTCCATTCGTTGATTGAACTCCAGGACGGCACCTTATTGGCCGATGTCTCGAAGCCAGACATGCACGGACCCATCGAATATGCGTTGATGGAAGGAGATGTGCCCTTCACGCCCGTCAAAGGAAAATGCCTGGCCGATTATCAACCGTATCATTTCCATGACTTTGACCCGCAGCGTTATCCGGCTGTTCCGCTTGCCCTTGCCTCTCATCGGCGCGGTGGCAACTCAAACGCCATACTAAACGCCGCGAATGAAATCGCCGTCTATGCTTTTTTGGAAGGAAAATTGCCCTTCCTTAGCATCGAAGAGGAAGTCCGCTACGCCTTAGATACGGTCCCCTTCACCGAAAAGCCCACCTTAGAAGATTTGCTGCTCACGGATAAGTTGACCCGGGAAGCGGTATCGAACCATATTGGAGGTTAGTTATGCCCGCCTGGATCGAATGGATTCTCTATATACTCATCGTCATCGTCATGTTGGGCGTGTTGATCGCCATTCATGAACTTGGTCACCTTGCGACCGCGAAGTTATTCAAGGTCTATTGCTTTGAATATTCCATCGGCATGGGGCCGAAGATCTTCTCCAAAAAGCGGAAAAACGGGGAGACGGCATTTTCTCTTCGCGCGGTCCCTTTTGGCGGCTATGTTTCCATGTATGGGGAAGAAGGAGCGGTGCCTGATGGCATGGAAGAACCGCCGATTGAGCGGTCTTTGAACCATATCGCCAAATGGAAGAAAGCCATCGTTCTCGTGGCTGGCGTCACGTTAAATTTCGTCCTTGGCTTGGTCTTGATTTATATCAGCGACTCGGCCTGCACGGTCTACTATTCGGCAAGGCGCGGCGTGGTGGATGCCAGTGGCACCTCCCAAACCGTCTTCCTCGATACGACGTATAATGAAAGCATTCTTTCCTACATCGATGCCCATAAGCCCGAATCGACCTATGAAGCAAAAGACTATGTCGTCTCCTTGCCGTTATATAACGCGGCTAATCCTGCGGGGCAGATGGAGACTTACGAGATCCTCGCCTGCGACATTAATCTCTACAAAAATGATTCGATGAGCGAGAAACTCAGCGAAACCAAATATGTCGCCGTCTATTCCCCAAATACCCTCATTGTCCGTCATGGATTCAGCGATTCGTTCTTCCTTTTCCCTGCGTCGGATAAAGAAATTCCTGCAGAACTGAAACGTTTTGGCGTTACGGCGTTGCCGGAAGTCTATAACGCGGACAAGCAACTCAACAATTACCTCATCACCAATTCTGGCGACGGCGTGACCATCAATTTCCCCCTGAGTCTTTTGCCTCGGGAGAAAGTCAAGGATGCGGATGGCTATTTAGACCACCGAGTTCAATGCCTCGATTACAAGCTTACCGTTAAGTCTAAGGCGCTTACTGGAGACGCGATCTTCGTCGAGACCATCACCGGCCACAATAGCTTTACCGAATCCTGGCAAAAATGGTCTGAGGACGTCCCTAGAGCCTGTGGCGCGGTCGTTCAAGGGTTCGCTTCTTTGTTCCAACCGGGCGGCCTGCAGAACCTATCGGGCATCATCGGCATCACGGCAGCCATGCCTCAAATTAATGCGGCTGGCGGGGCGAGAATGATCTTCTATTTCGCTGGGTTGATTTCCATTAACCTCGCGTTCTTCAATTTGCTGCCTTTCCCTGGACTCGATGGTTGGTCGCTGCTTGTTACCTTCATTGAAGGGGTCACGCGCAAAAGAGTGCCGCAAAGGGTACAGGGCATCGTCTCCACGGTGGGATTGGTGCTGCTCATCGGCTTAATGGCCATCATCGCCGTTAAGGATATCGTCGCATTGTTCTAGGAGGGGAGTTGCTATGCTAACGAAAATACAGCGTTTTCTTTACTCTATCGGCCTCGATGATATCGAACGGTTCGACCTTTCTTTCGTGCTGACCGCCCGTAATCCCTACAATAAAAACCAAATCGATATGGCCATCGAGAAGACTATGCCATGGGAATATGGCTTGCTGGATGAATTCATCCAGGCTTCGGCCTCGATTAAATATCCTTATACTTTGCGCTTTACGTATTTGAATGAACCCAATGAGCAAGACGCTGCTGGCCTTTTCTATGACTGGTATATGTGCCGTTATGGAGCGATTCCCTCTTTTTCCGTCGAGAAGAAAGAAGAATGCGTCCTAATCATCACTTATCCGAGCCAAGAAATTAGCGATAAGAACCAGCGTGCGATGAAAGATTTCCGCGACCTGCTTTCTTACATCAATTATCCGTTCCGTTTAGAGGAAACTATCCATGTTGTCGAGGCGATTCCTGTTGCCACCGAACCCATGGAGGAGCCTAAACCCATCGTCAATTTAGATGAGACGCCGGCTTTCACGGAAGCCCCGCATGATTTTGACCAAGCCCCAATGCCCACGAAAGAAGAGGCCGAGGAGCGTCTTCCTAGCGATGATGACATGGAAGAGAATCCCGTTGACGTTAAGCCTGTCGAAGAAGAACGTTCTCCTGAAGATGTTTCGATAGAGGACCATGATGAGCGTGAGATCACCGCGATCATCGTCGAAGAAGTCCAACCGACAGAACCCGTGTATGGCACCGCGACACCTTCCCCCGTGGACTTAGCCCAACAAAAAATCCGTCTTACCGATGAAGAACAACTTATCGATGATGCGTTAAATTTGGATGTTCCCGAAGTGGAAGAACCTTCTTATTTTGACTCCGAACCGGAAAAGGAAGGGGTTTTTACCGAACAAAATGAAGAAAAACCCGCTTCCACGCTAATAGAGCCTTCACCCGAAGTTGCACAGGAACCGGTTGAAGGAGAAGAGCCTTCTTCGGAAGACGAAGCGGAAGTCGCGGCGTCTGAAGTGGATGAAGCGGTGGACCTTGTCGGGCTCGAACCGCTTGCCGAAGGACCGACGGAAGAACCTGCAGAAGGTGAACCCGTCGAAGAAGATGTTGCCGAAGAGTGCGCCGCCGAAGGAGAGCCTGCTGCCGAATGTTCCCCGGAAGAAGAGACCAATTCTTCTACCGACCTCCAGCCTTCTATGGAACTAGACGCTAGTGACGACGACGATAGCGACGATGACGACGACGATAGTGACGATGACGATGACGATGACGCCCCAACTTACTCCGATGAGGAGGCGCGCCGCCTGATTGACGAAGACGCCGACTATTACCGCAAAGAAAACGAAGCGGAGATGATTCATCAATTCGAAGCCCGTCAGGAATGGAAAAAGGAACAGGAGAACCGCGAACGTGTTTGGACCAAAGGTAATTATACCGAGGTCAAACATATTGATGAGATTTTCCATATGTCTCCGTGCAATGTTGAATTTGAGGGCGAAATCTTCCAAGTCAAATATTCCATCAGCAAGTCGGGCAAGGGCATGAATTCCTTTGCCATGGGCGATGAGACCAACGCGATTGGCTTACGCGCCTTTGAAGGACGCGTCAAACGCGAAGAATTAGAGAAACTCGATATCGGCCAAAGATACCGCGTCCGCGGCGCCGTCGATATCGACAAATTCACGCGTAGCAAGATCATCATCGTGCACTTCATGAACAAACTTCCGAAGAAGGAATTCCGTAAGGACGAGGAACCGGTCAAGCGCGTTGAATTGCACCTTCATACCAACATGTCCACGATGGATAGCGTGGCCAGCTTTAAGGACTATTACGCAGCCGCGAAGGCAATGGGCATGAGAGCCATCGGCCTTTGCGACCATGGCGCCGTCCAATCCTTCCCCGCCGCCCAATATGCCCGCGATGACCACGTCGCCAAATTAAAAGGCGTGGAGACGGACGAGAAGCCGCTGAAGATTCTCTATGGGTGCGAAATGTACATGTTCGACCCGACCTTCCGCGCGGTCATGAATCCGGCGGACATTCCTTTAAAAGAAGCCCGCTATTGCGTCTTCGATACCGAGACCACCGGTCTATCTTGTCGTCACGATAAGATTATTGAATTTGGTGGCGTCGTCGTGGAAAATGGGCGCATTATCGAATCGTTTGGCACATTGATTAATCCCCAGTGCGACTTAACCGAGGCTGCGGGCGCTTTGCGCGTCAACCATATCGACCCCGCAGAACTTGCTTCTTCGCCGACTTTCGATGAAGTGTTACCGAAGATTCAAGCGATGTTTGAGGGTTGCATCCTAGTCGCCCATAACGCGCCTTTCGATATCGGCATCATCAATACCGCCTTAGCGGAACGTGGCTTGCCGCCGATTAATAATCCTATCATCGATACGGTTGCCTTATCCCGTTATCTCTTCCCCACGGCTGGTAGCCACCGCGAAGGCGCGATGCTTCGCCGCCTCGGTTTAGGGGAAGCTTATGACGATGATTCCGCCCACCGCGCCGTCTATGACGCGACCGCCTTAAACGAAGGCTGGCAGGAAATCATTTTCCGCCTGAATCACAAGCAGCCCGGCATCACCCATAAAGATCTCGCGCTTCTGAAGATCGATGACCCGAGGAATATGCCTCATGGCGATGAATCGAACCCCGAAGACCCGGAGCGCAAAGCTTTCCTTGAGGCCGAAGAGGAATATCGCCAATTCGTCCGTCACTTGCACGACCATCACGTCACCGCTTTCGCCAAAGACAAGCAGGGTATCTCAGACTTGTTCTATTTGGTCACCGAATCGTTGACGACCTATATGACCCGCGTCCCCAAGACCCCGCGCGAGCTTTTAGCTTCGCACCGCGAACACTTGCTTATCGGCTCCGCCTGCTTCAATGGCGAGGTCTTTGACACGGCCATGACGCGTAACCGGGAAGATTTGATCAAAGCCATCTCGTTCTATGACTTTATCGAAATCCAGCCATTAGAAAACTATTCTTATCTCCTCAATATGGGGAGAATCTCCAGCAAAAACCGCCTTATTTTGCTTTTGAAAGATATTGTTGAGGCGGCGCGAGCCGCAGGGAAACCCGTCGTTGCTACGGGTGACGCCCATTATGTGGACCCCTCGGATAAGATTTACCGCGATGTCTTTATCTCGGCGAAAGGAATCGGCGCAGGTAGCCATCCTCTGTTCCCGCCCGCCCGCGAAAAGATGCCCTATTTTGAAAACCCCGATCAACATTTCCGTACGACGACGGAGATGCTCGATTCTTTCCGCCAGTGGTGCAGCGAAGACGACGCTTATGAATTTGTCGTCACCAACTCCAACATGATCGCCGACATGATTGAAGACAACATCGTCATCGTCGACTCCAAGACCTATACCCCGGATGCCAATTTACCGCATTCGGACACCATCCTTAGGGAACTATGCGAAACCAACTTTCATAAGAATTACGATTACACCTTTGACGATGATCCTAAAGTCAAAGAAGCGGTGGACTGGGCGTGGAACCGTCTCCAGCGAGAACTGACCGGTATTATCGGCTCCGGTTATTCCGTCACTTATTACATTGCCCACCGCCTGATTCAGCTTGCTAACGCGGAACCCGAACACTTCATCGTCGGTTCCCGTGGCTCGGTCGGTTCGTCTTTCGCGGCCACTATGGCGGAGATCACCGAAGTTAACGCCATGCCGCCTCATTACCATTGCCCCAAGTGCCATTATTTGGAGTTTATGGATACCAAGCAATATCGTTCTGGATTCGATCTCCCTGACCGCGTCTGCCCCAAATGTGGTGAGAAGCTAGAAGGAAATGGCCAAAACATCCCCTTCGAAACCTTCCTTGGATTCAAGGCGGATAAGGTTCCGGATATCGACTTAAACTTCGAAGAAGAATCGCAGCACCGCGCGCATAACTATTGCCGTAGTTTGCTTGGTGCCCATAACGTCTTCCGCGCCGGCACGATCGAAACCGTCGCCGAGAAGACCGCCTTCGGTTATGTCCGTGGCTATTTTGAGAAAATCGGCCGTGATTTGTCACAGGTTTCTTCCAACTATATCGCCTATATCGCCTCTCATTGCACCGGCGTTAAACGTACGACTGGTCAGCATCCTGGCGGCATCGTCGTTATTCCTGCCGACCATTCGCTTTATGATTTCACCGCCGTGCAGCATCCTGCCGATGATATCAATTCCGAATGGCTGACCACACACTTCGACTTCCATGCGTTGCACGATGAGATTTTGAAGTTGGATATTCTTGGCCACGTCGACCCGATGGCCATGCGTTATTACCGCGACCTCACGGGTGTCCGCATCGAAGACATCCCGATGAATGACCCCAAGGTCTTGTCTTTGTTTAGTTCTCCGCGCGAGCTAAAGATGCACCGCAATTACCTCGGCTATGATACTGGCGCCGCCGCGCTTCCGGAATTTGGTACTACGCAGGGTATGTCGATGCTTTCGGAGCTTCGTCCGAAGACCTTCAACGACCTCATCATTATTTCTGGTCTCGCCCATGGTACCAACGTTTGGGCAGGCAACGCCGAAGATTTGATCAAGCAGGGCAAGAACATCAACGAGATTATCGGTTGCCGTGACGAAATCATGACTTACCTGATCTCTATGGGTCTAGAATCTTCCTTAGCTTTCAAAATCATGGAAGGCGTCCGTAAAGGTAAGAAACTTAAACCCGATCAAGAGGCTGAGATGCGCGCGCATGGTGTCCCCGAGTTTTACATCGATTCCTGCAACAAGATCGCTTACCTCTTCCCGCGTGGCCATGCTGTCGCATACGTTACCATGGCTGTGCGCGTCGCTTACTTTAAACTGTATTACCCCTTGGAATTCTACGCGGTATTCTTCTCTATCCGCAGCGACGACTGGGACATCAAGACGATGATCGATGGTGAAAACGCCGTCATTCACCGCATCGAGGAATGGAAGCCTCGCCTCCATGACCGTGATAACCCCTTGTCCACCAAGGAGACCAAACAGTATAAGACGCTTCTCGTCGCCTTAGAGATGCTGGAGCGCGGCTATAAGTTCTCCAACATCGACCTGTATCGCTCAGACTATAAGATGTTCGTCGTCGATCACGAAAACAAAGCCTTGATTCCGCCATTCTCCGTCATCGAAGGCCTTGGCCAAAGCGTTGCCAAGTCCATCTGCGACGCCCGAGAAGAAGTGGATGCCTATGGCAAAAAGAAGAAGTTCATCTCCAAGCAAGACTTGCTCGAGAGGGCTTCAAGATTATCGGGTTCGTTGGTCAAAAAACTAGACGAACTTGGTGTCTTGGACGGACTAAGCGAAACAAATCAAGTAAGTCTATTTGAATTCATGTAAGCGTTGGTATATAATCTTGCCCGCCTGAATAAGGCGAAGCAAAACGGGACGTAGCACAGCTTGGTAGTGCGCCTGGTTCGGGACCAGGAGGTCGCGGGTTCAAGTCCCGCCGTTCCGACCACTTGCGCTTGTAGCTCAGCTGGATAGAGCACTTCCCTCCTAAGGAAGGGGTCGTACGTTCGAATCGTATCAAGCGCGCCAGCGAGCTTGAATGACACCTGCGATGTGGGTGTCTTTTCTCTATTTACCTGCGTTTCTGCGTGGATATATACTTATTGCAACCAATAGTTGCTGGCCCGTAAAGCAAACTTTATAGCCGCAACCGAGGTTCTTCCTTCATTGTTAAGACATCACCAACAGGAGGTTTGAAACATGAGCATCGAATTAGGAAATCGACTCGCCGCGTTACGGAAAGAACACGGATATAGTCAAGAAGATCTCGCGGCCAAATTGGGCGTATCCAGGCAAGCAATCTCAAAATGGGAATGTGGCGAATCCGCGCCCGACACGGATAATCTAATCGCGTTATCGAAAATATATGGCATTACCCTAGACGAATTAGTCTACGGGAAAGAAACGGAAACGAATGAGCAGGCCATCGAAGTGGATGTGAACAAAGATGTCGTTGACGGTGGTATTCCACAAGCTGAACTTGACGCGGATGCGCCTAAGAAACCATTTAGGCGTATCATCGGATTCATCTATGGTTCTGGTTTCTTTATTGCGCTGATCGCGTATTTCCTCTGTGGCTTCTTATGGAAGGGCCCTACGGGCGCACTAGGCTGGGCATCGATGTGGATTCTCTTCTTGATGCCTATCGTCGTTGGAGGCCTCTTCTCCGCGATTTCCAACCGTAAATGGTCGGACTTCCAATTCCCGGTTCTTATTACGGCTGTTTATTGCGCGATGGGTATTATCGGCGGAGCCTATGGGGTGAACTTATGGCATCCGTTCTGGCTGCTCTTCTTATTGATCCCCATCTATTCGTCGTTGGCCCACACGTTAGACAATCATCGTCATTTTTAAGAAAATCATCCGCAAAAGCGCGACGAAATTGGAAGAATCTCCCTCCCAAAAGTAGTCGCGCTTTTGATTTGATGCCGCAGAGGAATCCCTATGATTCGCGCTCTTTTCAAATTCCAGTGGGAAAAGAAAATCACAGGATAATGCCTGGCCGCGGTTCATGGTACCCCATCCCTGCAGGGCGCGGGGTGAGCCTCCTTCGTATAAATTTTGAAGATTTTGTTTGACAAGCGCCCCGCAGGTGAGTAAATTTATCAACGCTGAACAGCACATGGGCCTTTAGCTCAGTTGGGAGAGCGCCTCCATGGCATGGAGGAGGTCATCGGTTCGAGCCCGACAAGGTCCACCAAATTGACTAGATACCGCCTTCGGGCGGTTTTCTTGTTATTTCGCGGCTCGGCGGTTCGACCCGACCCTATGAGGAATTTAATTACGCTTACGTCGAACCGGTACTTCATTAGTCATGAAGTCATTGGATTCGGCTTCAATATAAAGACGGGCAAACCAATTGATTAGAGCACAAGCCTTGTAGAGGAAAAGCGTTGAATTCTCGCCACCTTTTTTCTCCGCCGATTTATCAAACTTTTGAAATATGTTGTTTGTTAAATCGATCGCCGCAAAGAAAACGCCTCATTCCTGACCGTTCGAAGACATACCTACAGGGGTGGATTCTCATCAAAATGAATTTCTGGATTCGATAGGCGCCATCGAATGAATCGGGGGCATGCAAACCAAAATAGGCGCCGGGCGAATAGGCTTATTAAGCGGCGACGGGCCGAATCTTGACGAGAGCCTCGTCGATTTTGGGCTTGGCATTCCTGATGTC
>JAGAHY010000127.1 GCA_017626815.1 Bacilli bacterium
CGGATGTGGGTATGTTTTCTCTTAAGAATGTAAACATCCCGAATGATGCCAGAGAAGCGAAACTTATCTTGGTCTTCTAAATAGGAAGAAGCGCACCACTTCAGCACCAATACGTCGATGACGTTTTCGCCCGATGTCACATAAGGAGTAATATCAAACTCACTGCGGGAGTGCGTGATCTGAGAAAAACCGACAAACGCCCCGTTCACATAAAGATAGAATGCGCTGTCGACGCCTTCAAAATTAAGGAAATAAGAATCATCTTTAGGAGACAGTTTTATTCTCTTTCGGTAATGAAAAAGCGGGTTATCTTCGGGGACAAATGGCGGATTAAACGGGAAGGGATAAAGGATATTTGTATACTGAAAATAGTCATATCCATACATTTGAACGCAGCCAGGTACCTCAATGGTATCTGGCAATAGTTCACTGATATTGGATATAGAATTGAAAGATTTGTGTTCTTTGAATTCCCACGTGCCATTAAGATCAATCAATAATTTGCTCTTATTCTTATCGATAATGTGATGAACGAACTCAAAATCCTGGTGGATAGAGAAAGGGATATAGGAGCTACGAAAAGGCAATGTATTGACTCTTTTTGTGGATTCATATTCTTTGTTTTGGAATAGATTACTTGGCATAAGGATTACCTGCTTTTTTACTACAAATTTATTATATCGAATTGAGAGTCATTTTTTGATGTTTATTTAAGCCATTTTGGATGGAGCAAGTAGCCGTTCCGCCATCCCAAATCTATTTCTCCTGATACATATGTATCCTCTTATAACAGCAAAGATACTTGGAGTTTTAGCTACCAGGAGGACCACCTGTTAAGGAACGGGAGGAGCAATAACGACATGATGAATATGCTTGAATGCGCAACGTTATAAGCCTTTGTCTTGTAAAAATATAACAATTGTCTAGAATCATTCCGACTGTTGAGGTTATCCCATGAAATGGAATATTAAGTTCATCACCATATTGCCCCTGCTTATCTCCGTCGCTTCATGCTCTCCTGCAAAGGCTGACGCCAAGGAAGATATTACCATCGTCTATACCAACGATATTCACGGTTATATTGATAATGTAACTAAGGATGGTGCAGGCGAAGAAGTCGACGCTTTACGCTTTAGCAAAGTGGCTGGCTACGTCGATGAACTCAAAAAGACGAAGAAAAACGTCCTGCTTTTTGACGCCGGGGATCAAGTCCAAGGCTCCGTTTACGGCGCATTAGACAAAGGAAAAGAGATGATTTCCATCATGAATAAAGCCGGCTATCAGCTCGCGACGCCCGGTAATCATGACTTCGACTTTGGGATGGATGGATTTAAATATTTCACCGAACATGCCGATTTCCCCTATGTCTCTTGTAATTTCTTGACTCTTCCCGAACGGGAGAACGTCTTGGATTCCTATAAAATCTTTGACTTTAGCGGAACCAAAATCGGCGTTATTGGTATCAGCACCCCAGAAACCATCACCGCCTCGACGCCGACCTATTTCCAAAACGACAAAGGCGAATTTATCTATACCTTCCTAGGTGCTGACGACCCCAATAGTCTCTACACCTCCGTGCAAAACACCATCGACAAAATCAAAGACCAGGTGGATTACGTCATCGCTTTAGGGCATCTTGGCGTCGATATCCACGCCAAGGCAACAGGCGTCAGCAGCGAGCAGGTTATCGCCAATACCACGGGCTTGTCCGCTTTTATCGATGGCCACTCCCACACCGTCGTCGAGCAAAGCATGGTCAAGACCAAAGACAACAAGGATTGCCTATTAACCCAAACCGGTTGCTATCTCTCCGCTTTTGGCGAGCTTACGATCTCCAAAGATGGCACCTTCTCTTCACGCTTAATCAAGGATACTGAATACGTAGATCAAGAAGTCAAACAAATGGAAACGGCCTTGATCACTCGCATCAAGAACGAGATGGGCGAGACCATTGCCACCGCGGACAACGAGCTCTATGTCAACAACCCCGATAAGCCCACTCAACGCATCATCAGGGCAAGGGAAACCAACCTCGCCGATTTGTGCTCCGACTGTATGTATTGGTATATCAATGATGAAAAACAACTCGACTGCGATATCGCCATGGTCAACGGAGGAGGCATCCGTGCCGGCATCAAGTCAGGCGAGGTGACCTACTTAGACGTGCAATCCGTTCACCCTTTTGGCAACCAAGTCTGTCTCATTAAGACCAAGGGCATCAACATCAAAAACGCGATTGAAATGGGCGTCGATGTCATCGGACAATGGGATGATGACTGGGATTGTCCTGCTGAAAACGGCGGTTTCCTCCATATCGCCGGCATGAAATACGAAGTCGATGCCAACATCCCCTCTTCGGTGAAAAAGGATAGCGAAGGGATGTTCCTTTCCGTCGATGGCCCTTACCGCGTCAAAAACCTTCAGGTATATAACAAAACAACGAAAGCCTACGAAGACCTAGACGAAGAAAAGGAATACGCCGTCGGCGGCATCAACTATCTGCTTCGTAACAGCGGAAACGGCTTATCGATGTTTAAAGACTCGCCCGTCATTCTGGACTATATCGACGCGGATTATGTCGTCCTCGCCAACTACATGAAAGCCTTCAAAGATGGGCACATCAATAATGAAAACGCCCCCATCAAGGCGCATGAGAATTATGAATATGACTACGAGAACCCCCTCGGTTCAAAGCGTATCACGTTCTTAGGCATCGAAGGGCAGCCCATCTAAGTCCGCCACACCATCAAAGTCGCGCCGCAAAGCGCGATTTTTATTTCGTCCTTCTTACCCCCGAAGCACCGTCTTGGTTTTGGCCAAGGTAATCAAATACCCATGGCCTTTCATCGCAGGGGCAGAGAGGATTTCCTTCGCGTCATGATTCGCGGCCAAGAACATTTTGTAATCATCGACGATGCTCGCGAACTTCAAATCGAATAAACCCGATTGCCTCGTCCCGGATAGTTCCCCAAAGCCACGCATGCTTAAGTCGGCTTTGGAAAGCTCAAAACCATCGTTCGTGTTCACGAGGACATTGAGCTTTTGTAACGTCTCCTCGCTATTATCGGATTCGATGAGCAAGCATACTGCCGGGCGTCCATCCCTGCCGATGCGGCCACGTAACTGATGCAATGAGGACAACGAGAAATGGCTCGCCTCATAAACGAGCAATAATCTGGCCTTAGGTACATCGATGCCGACCTCGATGACGCTAGTCGCGACAAGGATTTTCTTTCTTCCCTCGATAAAAGCGTTGAGGGCCTCTTCTTTTTCTTCATTACTCATCTTTCCATGGAGCAGCGTCGTTTCCTCAGGATAGACTTTACAGAAGCCATCATAAAGCTTCTTGGCCGAGACAAATCCCGGCTTATCGTTATCTTCGATTTGAGGCGCGACGGCATAGATTTGGGAGTCGCTTTTTAACGCTCCTTCAATCGCCCTTTTGATCTTGGGGTCCTTAGGC
>JAGAHY010000128.1 GCA_017626815.1 Bacilli bacterium
GTCACAATACCACATGTCCTTCTCAAATTCGATAAAACTTGCAAATCACGGAAAATTTTCTAGAAATTCAGGTTTTTCAATCGAGAAATAACAAACTCGGTTCTCCTTCTCGCGCCTTCGCTAGATAAGTGATTATCCGTCCCGAAAAAATATAACGGGTCCAATAAACTATCCCAAACCGAGGAGATAAACGGCATTTCAATCGCGTCCTCCAAATACGCAGCTAGTTCATTTATCGTCGTCTCATTGGAATCCTCGGAGATGCTGTTTTTCATGCGCGGGGCATAGTCAAACAAAACATTCACGCCGCTTTTTGCTATGTCCTCGTAGGCATCATTAAAAAGGTCAACGCTTTCTTGGGGGAAATAGATTTTGTTGTAATAGGCTCTGCGTACGCCAAAGGACTTGCCTGCTATGTTATTCGGGCGGTAGAGGCAATAGTCGCCATATGGATTATAAGAAGCGCTTTTTACCGGATTGCCATCCTCGTCAAAGGAGGAAGGCGTCACATGATAAGAATAACGAGGCAGGGATCTTTTTCGGCTCAGGTAATCCTGAAACGAGTCGAAGAAATTCGGGTATTGGTTAACTTCAATCGAATCAAGAATCGCGTAATTCGCCTCGCACATGGCGAAGAAAGCGAAATCCATGGAGCCGTCAACGTTAAATTGGGTCTCGAGGGTATCAAATTCCGGCGAGACGATTAGAATATCCCCTGCTTTTAGATAAGGACGAATCACATCGACTTGCGGCAATGACTCGGTATAGGCATAGACGCCCATGTTGACGACTTCATAATCCTTCATTTGAGCATCGAGCAAATCGCTTACGAAACCAAACCGCGTCGCCGAGCCGCCATAGAGGACAATTTTCTTTTTATCTTGCAACGATACCAGTCGGTCCACCTTATCCGCATACGTGGCAAAATAACCACGAGAATAGGCCGGTTCTTCTACCGCGTGGATTTGCACATGACGGACATTGGAGCCTTCAAAACTATCGTCTCCGATATCATCAATTCCATCAAAAATAACTAGTTTTTGAATATTTGAGTCAATAATTGCAGCTTTTTTAAGACTGGAAAGGCTTTTTGGCAACACTAGCGAATCTAGCGTCAGCCCTTGGAAACTCTTGGGTTCAATGGAAGAAACGACACACCCTTCTAAACGTTCTGGAATCACGATATCTGTTTCTTCGCCAAGGTATCCAGTAATCTTCGCGCGTCGTCCATCGTCGACTTCAAAAAGGAAATCCGATGCAGGGCTTTCCTTCACCCAGTAAGGACGAAACGTAAGCTCGGCTCCATCCCCTCGCTCCGCCCTGCTACCCAGCGAATAGACATTGCCCTCTTCATCCGTCCAACCGCACAGTTTATACCCGGGGTTATCAAACAGATCGAAGTCATTGGATAAATTGAAGCGAAGGTGGTTTTCCCCTACATAGGCGGAATAAGACTTATCCCCGTCTTGGTAAGTGACCTTTTGAACATCGCCGACGTCAAGATGGATGACGCATGAATAACGAACCGAATGGAACGTAATGATTTGACGCCGCAGCGAAGTGGAGCCGCTGACATCGTCCATAAGGGAATAGTTCACATAGTCACATCCAGTGATGCCCTGATGAACATCGAGGACAATTTCAAAGGTGAAATCCTCGCCTGGGTGACCTTTATTGACAGGGTTAACGCAACGGTAATCGCCTTCTTCCAATACAACATTGATCCAGCGTTCCGCTACGTTATTGCAGGAAAAAAGGCTGCAAAAACAAGCTAAAGTTGCAGAAATTAATCCAAATCTTGTTTTTGTAGCCATTCTTTTCATAAGCCTTCTTTGTCAAATAAAGGAGGCCGGTTTGACCCAAGCCTCCTTTATTGTACTCGTTTGAATTGTGTTTAGTCTTCTCTCTTGGGAAGGAAGAAGGCTGCAACAATGCCGGCGATACCGGCGACGTAATCGAAGCCGATCGCAACCATCGCAACCATGGCGGAAGCGATGTTTTCAGCAGTCGCGACCTCAGCGCGAACGTCTTCGTTCGCACCGAAGATGTAGCCGAAGCCAGCGACACGGTTGGCAAGCAACGTCATGGCGGCAATCATCAACATCACAGGGACGAGAACCTTGCAGACCATTACGAGGAGATCGACGACCTTCGCAGCACCACCCTTGACGGGGAGAATGGTGAGAAGGATAACGACGACGGCAGCGATCATCGCGATGACGCCAAAGGTGACGACAGCAGCGACTCTATTGCCGCGGAAGAAACCTTCCGAATTGACGTTAACGGCGTAGATGATTAAGCCGATTAACCCAAAGATGCAGGAGAGGCAAGTGATGATATTGCCCGCAGAAAGTACTTTTTTCATGGCAATTAGTCCTCCTTCTTTGCAGGAACAAAGGTCAAGCCAATGGAGATGATGGCACCCATGCCGGCTAAGACCGCGCTGACGACTGTGAGCGCTTTGATGGAGCTTTCCCACCAAGGAGTCAATTTGATGGTCTTGGTGTTGAAGACGGCGCTGTTGGCGAAGGTGAACAACTGATATTTGAGGTTCTGCCTCGCTTGTTCAACGAGGGTCGCATCATTCTTGACACTATCGACGGAGATGTAGGGCCAGACAGCATCCACACCGCCAGTGCCGGCATTGATGTGGTTGTCACCAGTCTGGAAGTCGGCGACTTGGGTAATGGTAGCCATAACCATGGCTTCCGCGATGAAGTAATAGGAGTTGGTAGCCATGTCGGTGGAGATGATGCCCGTGAAGCCCCACTCATTGCGGAGGATATTGGCGCAGACACCGACGTTTTGGCAAGCGCTGGTGGAACCGATGCGGTTGAACGCGATCATGACGGCGAGTCCGCCACCATCTTTGGGTTCAAGAGCAGCCTGGAAGCAACGTAAGTCGCCTTCTCTGAGCTTTTGTTCGGTCATGAATTCATTCAAGCCAGCACGCTTGAATTCCTGGTCGTTGGCACCGAGGTGCTTCGGACCATTGATGATGCCATAATTCGCGCAGCCCCTGAGGATTTTGGCGCCTAAGCGGTTGGCGAGCATGGAGTCTTCGGAGATGTATTCGTAGTTACGGCCGTTGTAAGGGGTCCTTCTTTGAGTTAAACCAGTGCCCCAGAGGTCATAACGTTGCAACCAGAGACCAGAGTTGCCTTCAACTTCGCCCCACTCTAAGGCGAGCTCGGGGTCAAAGGAGGTGGCTAACAAGGTCTGGGAGTGGACGTTGAATTTGTAGACCGGGGAGCCAGTTTGCTCTTTGTAGGTGCAGCCATCTTCAAGGAAGAGGACGGCAGTGAAGCCAGAGACACCTTCGTTTTGGGAAACGTTGGGGTTATCCACGTTGGTGAGAACGTCGGTCTGGGAGCCACCATGGAGGACGGCGCCGAGGGCTTCATCGATGGTGATCTGGGAAACCAATTTGCTCCAGTAGTCATCGTTGATATTCGCGAGGACATCATCGCCGATGGCGGAATCCACACCGAATTTCATGCCAAGGTCCTTGCCTTCGGTGGCAGGTTTATCGGTTTGAATCTTGTATTGTTGGCCCCTGAATTCCTTGATCCATTCGTCTTTCTTGGCCGAATTGGCGATGGTGAAGGCGTTGGCGTCGAGGGTGTAATCTTTGGGGAAGGTGCTCCAGTCTTTGCGGGTCATGTACGTGACGGCGCCGGGGAGCCAGTAGTTGATATCGGCGTTGTCCACCTGGTTGGTGATGCCATAGCCGTTATAACCTTTGGAGAAGGTGGTGATGTCGTCGGTGGCGCTGTTCCAGCTCTTGACAGTGTTTTCGCCAGTGCCGACGGTCGGGGTCTTGCCTTGGGCTTTAATGAAGGAGTTAACCGCTTCGTGGGCGCCGTTAGCGGCAGTGAAGTAGTAATCGCCTTGCTCTAAACTATAGGTCTTGACGCCCTCGGAAGCATCATAGGAAGCAAGATACTTCGTGGGGACGGTGATGGTGACGGTCTTGGAAGTGTTGGCGTCAACGAGAACCTTAGCGCTATTGAGGAAGGAGACCGCGGATTTTTCAACGTTGGCATCCTTGTCGTGCTGCGTATAAGGCTGTTGCGCATAAAGCTGAGCGGTGAAGAGGCCAGCTTTGTCGCCCTTATTGGTGATTTTCACCTGAGCGGTGATGTTGCCTTCGGCGCTCTTATCGATATTGATGTCGGTGAGTTCTTGATCATATTCAAGATAGGAGAGGCCAGAACCAAAGGTATAAAGGACTTCGTTATCGTACTTCCAGGCGTTGCCATCGCGGGAACCCGCGGGATCATCGGCCTTGAAGGACGGATTCATGATGGAATCGTAGTACCTGGTTTCGAAGTACTTGTAACCAACATAGATGCCTTCGGCTTCGACGATATAGGAATCGGAAGAATACGAGACCCTCGAGGCAAAGGACGAATAGACGCCCGTCTCGATGTCGACGTTAGGCCATCTGGAATCGAATCCATTGGCGGAGTTGGCGGCAACGATCTGATAATCTTTGAAGATGCCACCACCGATGTTGCGGCTAGCAGGGACGGAGAGGTTATCGTAGACGAAGGTGTCCGCCAATTTGCCGTTGGCATTGACTTTGCCCGATAAGACATCGACAACACCGGTCAGTTGATAGTCGTTGACGCAGCCGATATAGGCGATACCATCGACTTCGTGGGTGCCGCCCTTGGAGATTTCGCCAAGCTCGAGGTTGTTGCCCGAGTTGATTAAGACGACAACTTTGCTGCAAGACGACTTGGCGAGTTCGATGATGCCTAATTCGTCTTCAGAAAGCTGTAAGGCGGTGCGGTTGGTATCGTTGCCTGCATAATCTTTGGCTTTGAGCGTCGGCGAGTAGGTATTGCCTTCGCCAGCGCCGCGGGAGATAACGACAAACGCGGTCGCGCTGTGGTCAATGGCGTTGACCCAGTCTGCAGAAACCTCAGCCTTTTCGGCCAATTTCCCTGCAGGAATCTCATTATTTGTGAATTGAACCATGTCGCCAGGGGAGACAGCAGGTGCCACCGAGTAAGCAACAGCTTGGCTTTCTTCACCCGTCCAAGGATTCACGACGGTTTCAATGTGTTTGTTGGTGATTTTCTCGTAGACTTCAGCAACTTTGGCGTCGACGGTGAAACCAGCGTTGGTGAACGCGGTCTTTAAATCGACGGCGTCCGCATTCCCGGCCCTTAAGTCACCGGAAAGATACGGGAAGGTTGCATAAGCGCCAATGCCGAATAGCGCCACTTTTCCATTTGCCGCTAACGGCAAAACGGAATTGTCGTTTTTCATCACGACAGTGCCCTCTTGGCCTTCCTTGATTGCGACGTTTCTCGCAGCATTGATCATTTCATCAACGGTGGTGTACTTCTTATTGAAGCGGGCCGAATCAGCGCCTTCGACGATCTCGTAGCTCTTCGTGCCGAACATAGCGTCGATGTTCGTGCGGAAAGAGTTGGCGATGCTGGCGCCGGTAATTGAAATGACCATAACCGAAGCAAACGTTGCGGTTAAGCCAAGTGCTAGAGCATTCAAATGTCTCTTTTTCATCAGATTCCTCCTCTTGTTTTGAAAAAGCGTTTTTGAGCTTGCGGTGCTATTCTAACGAAACCGCTTACAGCCACTAAGCAAATTATCGTTTTTGTTCGTAAAGTTTCTTAATGACCATATTTCTCCTATTTTATGAGCGTTTTTAATCACAAATGAGCAAAAGTTGGTTACATTGATGTATATATTATGTTCATTTCATTCAGACGAATAGCCTTGGATTGTCGCGTTACCGTTCCCATAGAAAGCACGCGTATACGCTCGTAACCTAAATATTGTTTTATAATAAGGGCATGAATTCAGACCCAAAATCCATTATCGAATCCTTTGAAAGTATCGTCCTTTGCGATGTTTCCCTAGAGGGAGACGTCTTCCAAAACCCGTTGAATTACCTCGTCAGCGACTTTGGCATTGTGAGTTTGCCTCACTTTTTGACGCTTAACGCTGTCCTTAATGCGATTAACCCTCATGCGGAGGTTTCCATCGGGATTGGCTTCGAAGCCTATAAGAAAAGCATTATTAAAGGCATCAAATACTGCAAAACGCCTGGAAAAGAGTATTCGTTCCTGCTTCCCTTATGGGATGAGTATTCCACCTATAACTTTGTCGCTAAGGTCATCGCGGCAGGCGACCGTTTGAACATCCTATTCTTCTACTATGACCGTTCTGGAAGTGCTTCGATGATGGACAGCATCCTCGCCAGCAACTTTAAAGATCAGCTCACCGGCTTGTTTAACCGCCAAACGATGAAAGAACACGTCGCCGCCAATCGTCGCGACGGATACCTTTGTCTGTTTGATTTGAATAAGTTCAAAGTCATCAACGATACCTTCGGACATGAAATCGGCGATGAAGTTTTAGTCAATGTCGCCAAATACCTCATCTCCATCTCCAGCGAAGACGAAGTGTTCTACCGCCGCTCGGGAGACGAGTTCATGATTCTCTTCTTCAAGCACGACCTCCATTACGTCCAGGAATTGATCTCCAGGATAGAAGTTTACCTCCGCAAGCTTCATACCAAGGAAATGAAGCACTGCCCAAGTTTACGGGCGTCCGCGGCCTTTGGCGTCGTCGAGCTTCTATATCCAGATGGGGAAGAAATCATCGATTCAGAAATTCTTTTGAAGTTAACGGACCTCGCTATGTATCAAGCCAAGACGGCGAAAAAGATCAGCAGTCTCATCACCTATAAAGAGGCGAAAGGCATCATCGCGGCCGGAAATCTCAACGAACGTCTTCGAACGTTAGCCGCATCGATTTCCCGATAAAACATACCTCAATAATAGAATTTAGGAGTCTTATACTTTGTATAGATTCCTATTTTTCTTATTTCAGTGAATTTTTGGTACCATTTTTAAACAGAATCAGCCGCATATAGGCGCGATAATTTTGCTTATATGAGCCCATAGAGAGGGGCGTTTCGTGTCATAATAAAGATAAAGATAGAGGAGCCGCGATCATGAGTTGGGATAAAGAAAGCGTCCATGCCGCCGTCGAGAAGCAAAGAGAGTACTTCAAAACCGGGGCCACATTGCCAATTGACTTCCGCAGGCGGATGTTGCTTCAGCTTAAGCAGTCCGTTCTCGCTCATGAAAAAGATATCCTCGCCGCCTTAAAAGCGGATTTAGGAAGAGATGAGTCTGAAGGATACCTTTGCGACATCGGTCCTGTCATTCTGGAAATCAATGAAGCGCTTCATGGATTAAGGAAATGGGCCAAACCCGAAACTCATTTCAGCGGCCTATTAGCCTTTCCTTCCGTTTTCACCAAAGTCTATAAGATTCCCTACGGAGTATCATTAATCATCTCCCCTTTTAATTTTCCGTTCCTGTTATCTTTAGGCGTATTGACCGCCTGCATCGCTGCTGGCAACACAGCTATTTTGAAGGCATCCTCAAAGTCCAAAGAGAGCACCGCCGTTTTGGCCAAGATCATCGCGGACGCTTTTCCTAGCGAATACTGTCTTGTCATCGACGGTGGCCATGACATTGCCGACTATTGTTTGGAAGAACGCTTCGATAAAATCTTTTACACAGGCTCCCCGCGTGTCGGTGTCCACGTCATGGAGATGGCTGCGAAAAACTTAACTCCGGTCACTTTAGAGCTTGGCGGTGAAAACGGTAACTTCGCTATCGTCCGCAAAGACGCGGACATCCGCGACGCCGCAAGGAAGATCGCTTTTTTCAAGATCCTGAATTCTGGCCAGGTATGCATCAACATCAACCAGGTCGCTGTAGCCAAAGAAATCGCCGAACCATTTATTGAGGCCCTAAAACAAGAGTTCACTAGGCAGTTGGGCGAACACCCTGAAACAAACGAAGAATATTGCCACCTCATATCTTCTTCCGCTTACCGTTACGTAGCAGAAGAAGCCGATGCTTACCGCGAACGCATTGTCTTCGGCGGCGTCGGCAATCCCGAAACGCTCCGTTATAGCCCAACCGTCATTTACCCCGCGAAACTAGAGGACAAAGTCTGTAATCATGAGACCTTCTCGCCCCTGCTCCCTGTCATTCCCTTTGAGGACAACGAAATTGACGCATTAATAAAGGAAGTGGAAAACCGCGAACATGGTCTGGCCTTGTATCTATTTACTAAGAATAAAATGTGGGCCAAGAAAGTCATGTCCAGCGCTCAATACGGGGGAGGCTGCGTCAACGAAGTATGTCTCCACTTAATGGTCAAGGGCGTCCCCTTTAATGGAACGGGCCACTCTGGAATGGGTGCCTATCATGGCGAATGGGGATTCCGCGAATTTAGTCATCCTTCCACCGTGCTATTCGGCAAAACAAAAGGCAATCTAGCTCTCAGAGAGCACCCGTTCCACAATACGAAAAAACTCGGTCTATTAAAGAAGTTCTTTAAATAAAAATCGGATTTTCACGTAGAATATCCGATTTCTGCAGAGTTTTATTGATTTTGAACTTTTTTCGATATGGCTCGCGCAATCACGATGCCCGAAGCGCCCGCCTGGGCTAACCCACGCGTCAAGCCCGCGCCATCGCCGCCCACGAATAAGTTCTTGATTTCGCTCACTTCGAGGTCGTTATTGATATCCGGATGTGCCGAATAATATTTCGCCTCGACGCCATAAAGCAACGTATGCTCCGTCGCGATGCCTGGAGTCACCTTATCCAGAATTTGAATCATCTCGATAATGGCCTCCATTGTCTTCTGGGGCATGCAAAGGGTCAAGTCGCCAGGAACGGCTTCCGTTAACGTTGGGCGGACAAAGCCTTCTTTGATGCGCTTTTCGGTAGAGCGTCTTCCCAATTTGATGTCACCATAACGTTGCACGATGACACCACCGCAAGCCAACTGGTTGGCCAATGAAGAGACTTTCTTCGCGTACTCATTCGGCGCTTTGAAGGGCTCGGAGAAATGATGGGAAACCAAAAGGGCGAAGTTGGTATTCTTGGAAGAAAGTTTGGAATCACTATAAGAATGGCCATTGACATTGACGACGCCTTCATAGTTTTCCACGACGACATGTCCCCCAGGGTTGGAACAGAAGGTACGGACAACGTTGCCGTTGCTGGTTTGGTAAAGGAATTTCCCTTCATAGAGGTTATCGTTGATTTCCTCCATGACCAAATTGGGGCATTCCACGCGGACGCCGATATCCACCTGCGTCTGCGTCATGTTCACGCCGCGTTTTTCCAATACCTCGGCAAGCCACTTGCTGCCCTCGCGGCCGACGCTTAAAGAAACATAGTCCGCTTCAAAGCTACGGCCATCGGCAAGAACCACGCCTTTGACGGTGTTATCCTCAACGATGATATCTTGAACTTTGGTCCCAAAAAACATGGAAATGCGTTCACTTAAATAATTCGAAATCTTTGTCAAAATTTTTAAATTCTCTTCCGTTCCCAGATGTCTTACTTTGCTGCGCAATAGTTTTAAACCCGCGGCCATCGCCCTGCGTTCAATCTGTTTGACAATCGGGGTATTTGGATCCGTGATGACTTCCGTCGCCCCGAAATCGAGGTTAATTTTATCGACATAGTTGATGATGTCGAGGAGTTGATCCTCATCCATATAATCCGTCAGCCAGCCGCCAAATTCCGTCGTGATGTTAAACTTGCCATCTGAGTAAGCGCCCGCGCCACCAAAGCCATTGGTGATGGAACAAGCGGGGTAACATTCGCTATATCCTTTCGTATTTAAAGGGCACTTTTTGATCTTGTGTTCTAAGACAGGGCAACGCCTTTTCTCAATGCTGTTGCCGCCGTCGATCAAAGCGATTTTCAGCGAGGGTTGGAGCTTGTTAAGCTCATAGGCCGCGAAGTAGCCCGCCGGGCCCGCGCCGACAAAGATGACATCGAATTTCATAGGTTCAATTTCCTCGACGCATAATCATAAAACATAAATAGATTTCCACATAGTTTTGTTACTTGAATTGCGCAAAAAGCGCTACCAATTGATGGGCTGACAAGGTGTATCTATATTTCACCTCTAGTTTAAATAGAGAAAGAATCCCAATGCAGTCCGGCAACGGTGGCGAGCGCTTTCCCACTGACCAATTAGGAAAAAAATAATCCCGTTATGTGTAAGCGCTTGCATGGATATGTAAATCTAAATAGGTTGTTTGCGAAAAAGGAATTAGGAACTTATGGACAAAGTGAAAAAACCAAAACCAGTAGCGACTGCGATCATTTATTCAGCCGCTTTCCTCCTCACCCTAGGCGTGGCCATAACGGCACAAGTCGTGACCAGCTATTATGACTCGGTCATCCGCGACTTCATGGGCGTCTTAGGCAAAAAGACCGTCAACGAAGTCAACGATGGTCTCGATAAGCAATACAACAAGAAGAAATTTGAAACCGTCAAAGAGCTCGACGATTATGAACGGGAATTGGTTCGTGATATCGGCGGCGAAGGCTATGTCTTACTCAAAAACGAAGACCATTCTCTTCCTTTAGCGGCCAAATCCAAAGTCAGTCTCTTCAGCCATTCCTCGGTGGATATCCTCGCAGGCGGCACGGGCTCGGGCACCGGCAGCCTCGACGCGAATATGAAAGAAGCCTTTCTCGCGCAAGGTTTCGAGGTTAATGATAAGCTCTGGAACTTCTATTCCTCGGGAAGAGGAAGCGGCTATGTGCGCGCTCCTGGATCGGTGAATTATGGGCATGGCGTCGAATTATGGAACATCAACGAATGTCCCTTGTCCGTCCTGGAAAGCGAGCCCGGTCTTTTGGATAGCGCCCAAGGCACCACGCCGATCTTCTTCATCTCCCGCACCGGCGGCGAAGGACGTGACCTCGCCCGTGGCATGCATCGCCATACCGGCATCGAAGAAGATAAGAACAAGCATTACCTTGAACCCGATTCCGTCGAGTTAGGCATCATTTCCTATCTAAATGAACGCTTTGACAATGTCGTCATCGTCGTCAACACCAATAACGCCATGGAACTAGGCTGGGTCAAAAACTATCCCCACATCAAATCCGTTCTCTGGGCACCTGGCGGAGGCGGACAGACGGCCCATTCCATCGTCGATGTCCTCTCGGGCAAAAAGAACCCCAGCGGCCACCTTGTCGATACCTTTGTCTACGATAACTTCTCTTCTCCAGCCATGGCCAACTTTGGCGACATCATGTATACCCGCAATGGCCAGCCGGCCTTAGCCTTCGGGGATGCGATGCAAGATCTTTCCAATACCAACGCCAGCCACAATGTCTATTA
This sequence comes from Bacilli bacterium, assembly GCA_017626815.1. Classification (GTDB taxonomy): domain Bacteria; phylum Bacillota_I; class Bacilli_A; order RFN20; family CAG-826; genus Alloenteromonas. The sequence goes on from JAGAHY010000128.1 coordinate 11,221, forward strand.
TGGCGTCTCTTATGATGAAGGGATCTATGTTGGCTACAAATATTACGAGACCCGTTATTACGATAAAGCCCTAAATCAAGGTAACGCCGGGGACTATGATTACGACAAAGAAGTCCTTTACCCCTTCGGCTATGGTTTGTCCTACACGCAGTTCCAATGGAGTAATTTCACCCTCGGTGATTTTGATGAAGATGGTAACGCCACCGCCACCATCACCGTAAAAAATATTGGGGATTTAGCAGGGAAAGAGGCCGTTGGGCTCTACGTCAACACGCCCTACACCGCCTACGATATCGCCAATCACATCGAAAAATCAGCGACGTCCCTAATTGGTTTTGCCAAGACTTCCTTACTCGCTCCCGGCGCCCAAGAAGAAGTCCAGATCACCGTCAACAAAGAAGACTTCAAGACCTATGATGACGTGAAGGCAAAGACCTATATTCTCGAAGATGGTGAATATCTTTTCACCGCTGCCAAAGACGCCCATGAAGCAACCAACAATTTCCTCCAGAGTCGTGGTGTCGATCTAGGCAAAGATCTTAGTTTCGTCAAATCGTTCGATTTCGATGATCCTGACGGCGACTATGAAATCCTCGATAAGTCCAAATCCGGCGCTGAAGTTACCAATCATTTCGATGACGCGAACTATATCGACCGCAAAGCCTACTTGACCCGCGCGGATTGGACCGGCTCTTTCCCCAAGACCCACGGCAATCAAGACGCGCACTTCTCCTCGATGTATTCCGAGCGTAACGGCTATACCTATCAAGAGGAAATCAGCGAAGAGATTTATAACAAGCTCCGTCTCTCCGGCACCGCTGAAGCTGCCAATTCACCCATCAAAGACGAAGATATCGCATCCAAGGCCGTCTATTATGGACAAAGTGGCAGCGTGGAACTCATCGACGTCCGCGGTTTAGACTACGCTGACGTTCAATGGAACGAGCTCATCAAACGCATGACCGAGCAAGAAGTCGGCTTCATCGTCAACCTCTCCGGATATACGACGGGCCGCAGCGAGGCCATCGCCAAACCGGCCACCCATGACCTCGATGGCCCGATGGGCCTAAACCTCATGGCCACCCATGAGCCCTTCTCCATCGCCTATCCTGCCGAAGTCACCATCGCCGCAACGTGGAATAAGGATCTCTCCTCCGCCCATGGCGAAGCGATCGCTCAGGATGGCCTTAGGGATAAGGTCCTCGCCGCCGGCTGGTATGGCCCAGGCGCCAATATCCACCGCACTCCTTTCTCCGGGCGTAACTTCGAATACTATTCCGAAGACCCGTTCATGTCCGGCACCATGGCCCAATCCGCCATCAAAGCCGCGGCTAAAGAAGGCATGTATTCCTTCGTGAAGCACTTCGCGCTCAACGACCAAGAAGATCACCGTGACCAAAACGGCGTCTGCGCCTGGTCCAATGAGCAAGCCATCCGTGAAATCTACCTCAAGCCCTTCCAAATGGTCTTCGAAGGCGGCACAGTGGAAACCAAGTATTATGAAGGAAAAACCTTAAAAACAGCGCAAACCCCGATTGCTTTAGCGGTTATGACTTCATTTAACCGCGTCGGCGCCACCTGGGCTGGCGGAGATTACCGCCTCCTTACCAGCGTCATGCGCAACGAATGGAATTTCCACGGCCTCGCCCTCACCGATTACTCCGCGGGCGCCTACTCCTACATGCACGTTCATCAGATGTTACGCGCTGGTGGCGATTGCCAGTTGACCCAATACGGCCATAACTTCGCCGATTACACTCCCGCAAACGTCTATTACACCAACCTCGCCATGTCTCACGTCCTCTACACGGTCGCCAACTCCAACAACATGAATGGCTTCAGCCATGGCGCGACGTTAGGTTACTCGGGCTTCCCTGTCTATTACTTCGTCATCATCGGCGTTTATGCCCTCGCCGCCACTATCCTTGGTTTAGGCATTGGCTTCACCATCCGTTCCTTCCGTCGGAAGAAATCCGCCTAACAGCCTAAAGCCCCACTTTCGGTGACGAATGCCACTGAGGTGGGGCTATTTCACCTTTCTCTGAAAACTTGGGATATAATGAAACAGCTATGAACACGTGCATTGCAATCATCGAAGACGATGACAACGCCTACAACCGTCTTTTAGGTCACATTCAACGCTTTGCAGACGAGACAGGCCAGAAATTCGATATCACGAGATTCCCGCAGGCAAACCCCTTCCTCAACGAACCCGCGGACCGCTTTCATATTGTCTTCATGGATATCGAACTGCCCGATCTCGACGGCCTCTCCGCCGCGCGTAGGCTCCGTGAAAAGAACAAAGTCAGTTCTCTTATTTTCGTCACCAATCTGGCTAAGTACGCCCAGTTCGGTTATGAAGTCGATGCCATCTCTTACTTGGTCAAACCCGTGACCTATGATTCCTTTGCCCTCGTCTTCCGCAAGGCCCTTAATGCTTATTCCGAAAACGAAGAATACGACTTTATCTTCAAGATCCCCGGAGGCATAGAGAAGGTCTCCATCAAAAAGCTAGTCTACGTGGAAGTGCTCTCGCACATCGTCATCTATCATCTCGTCGATGGCCAAATCGAAAAGACTGGAACCTTAGGGAAAGTAGAAAAGCTCCTATCCCCCTACGGCTTCCTTCGTTGCCATAATGCCTATTTGGTCAACCCTGCTTTTGTCCGTGGGGTCAAGCAGAACGAAATTGTCGTCGGTTCCGACCTCATTCCTTTGGCAAGAAGCAAAAAGAAGGGCTTTTTGCAGGGACTTTCGGATTATTACTTGAACAAGAAGGGCAAAGATGAACTTCTATGACATCACCATCCACGATTATTTGGAAACCATAATCGAATGGGTTTTTGAATACTACATCATCGCCTTGGCTTTATTTTGGGCCGCCCCGAAAAGAAGCCGTTTCTTGCTTCGTCTCTTCTTAGGCTTAGCGATAATCATCGGCGTCAGTTATCCCCTGGCCATCTTTTATCATGTCTATGGCGGAAATAGTTGGGGTCGCAGTTTCGTTTACTTCCTCTTATTTAGCCTTGGCGTCGTCCATTTAGGCCTTTGCTACCGCATCGAGCCCATGAAACTGATTCTGGCGAGCGACTTTGCTTATTTGGTTCAGAACGCAACCTACAAACTCTTCATCACCGTCTTCACCTCCATCGTCTACCTTTCCGGCGGTACCTTTAACGTCAGTGAAGTCGTTTACAAAGTCATTTATTACTCACAGTTCCTCGTGCAGATTGGCTTAATCTACTTATTCTTAATTAAACCCGCGCGTAAAGCCGTCTTCGAGGCCCCATTACCGCCCATCGTCATCATGGTCAGCTTCTTCACCGTCTTAGTGTCGGTTGTCTTATCCGCGACACAGGATATTCATATCCAGAAAATCGCCGAGGACATCTATGCCTCTCCAACCGCTTCGGTCTATATCATTCGCCTAGTCGGTTATATCATGTCCTTTTTGCTCGATGTTTCCATCGTCATCATGGTCTTCGCCTCTGGGCGGTCCAATTCGTTACGTCGCGATATCAGCGATCTTCAATACCTTATCCAACAAAGCGCGAAGCAATACGAAATCAGTCAGCAGACCATTGAAGCCATCAACATCAAATGTCACGACATGAAACACCGTGTCAACAAAATCGTCGGCGATAGCTTGCCTAAAGACGCCATCGAAGATATCAACGAAACCATCGCTATCTATGACGCGCTCATCGACACGGGCAATAAGACTCTAGATGTCGTCCTTACCGAAAAGAACCTCGCCTGTGAATCCAGCAAAATCGCCTTCACCAAAACCGCCGATGGAAAAGCCGTCGATTTTATGAGCACCGGCGATATCTTCTGCTTGTTTGGCAATATCCTCGACAATGCCATTGAAGCTACCAAGAACGTCGAAGATCCCAGCAAGCGGTACATTAACCTCAGCCTGAATAAGATCGGCGAAGGCATCACAAAGATTGAGTGTTCCAACTATTTCGTCGGTGGGCGAGACTTCGAAAACGGCCTGCCTTTAACGACCAAGAACGATAAGCTTAACCACGGCTTTGGCACCAAGAGCATCCAGGAAATCGTCCATCGTTACCATGGCGATGCCACATTCAAAACCGAGGGTAACATCTTCACCGTCAGCATCATCTTCTATAACGTCGCTCCTGCCAATTAACGCAAACTAAGTAAATAATGTGCAAGTTATGGTGTAAGCGTTTTCATTTCCCTTTGAAAGGGAGATAGTAGTGCCGAAATCCAAAAAAAGGAGAAAAACATGAGAAAATCTTTAAAGGCTGCCATGTTGCTCACCCTTCCCGCGGCGATTATTCTCGCCTCTTGCGGCAAAGGCCAAACCAGCGACATCAAAGCTGATCCTCTCACCATCAAAAAAGTCGCGGAATTCTCGGGCGACTACAGCAAGTTCTTTGCTTCTTCCGGATACGGCAATGGCGAACCCTTCAACGTCGAATGGAATGCCAACGATGCCCAGGTCAAAGACGACGGTTTACTCCACCTCTCGATTCATAAGAACGCTGAAGGCAGGGAGTATCCTTACCTTGGCGGTGAATTCCGTTCCAAAGAGTTCTATGGCTATGGCGACTTCGCCACAAGGATGAAGCCCTCCAAGACGACCGGCACCGCCTCTACCTTCTTCCTCTACACCGGCGAATGGGATTCGGAAACCTTGCACCCCTCCACTGGCGAAGGCGACACCAAGAACCCCGGCAACGCTGAAGGTGTCCACGATGAGATTGATATCGAATTCCTCGGCAAAGATACCACCAAAGTCCAATTCAACTATTTCACCAGCGGCAAAGGCGAGCACGAATACCTCTACGATCTTGGCTTCGATGCTTCCCTCGAATACCATACCTATGGCTTCCGTTGGGAAAAAGAAGCCATCACCTGGTTCGTCGACGACAAGCCCGTCTATCGCGTGACCGATAACATTCCTTCTCACCCTGGACGCATCATCACCAACTACTGGGCTGGCACCGAAAAAGCCAAGAACTGGATGGGCGAATTCAAATATGAAAATGTCGGTGAAGCCACCTATCAATGGCATTCTGCTACCGGCGAGGCCAAAGAAACTCATAAAGTTCCGGTAATCCCCTCCAGCGAATCCAGCCAAGAAGGCGAATGGGATGGCAAGGAGCCTGTCGATATCACCGTTCTTAACGCCGACGCGGAATACACCACCGCGGTCGCCGAAGACAAGAAGTCCGTGGAAGTCACCTACGACAACGTCGCCCCTTCCTCCTATAAGTGCGTCATCCTCGATATCCCTGAGGATTCTAGAGCCACCAGCAAAGTGAGCCTTGAACTCGAGAACAAAGGCGAAGCTCCGGTCCAGATTCGCGTTGACGTCAATGCGGCTACCACCCATGGCGCCAACAACATCACCGCCATCAACACCAGCGCCTCCTTCAATGGCGCGGGCGTCTACACCGACGTCGATTGGGGCGGATCCAAATTCGACATTGCCGCCGGCGCCAAAGGCACCGCCATCATCGACTACGAAGGCAGCCCCGTGAACCTCCTCTTCATGATCGATTCCTCCATCTACCAAGACGGTGCGACCAAGCATGAAGGCGATATCGTCATCAGCAACATCAAGTTTGGTGGCGAAGGCGTTGTCCCCGTCGAGTCCAGCGAGTCTTCTCAACCTGTGGAATCCTCCGAAGGCAGTGAGCCTGTCGAGTCCTCTGAAGGCAGCGAGCCTGTGGAATCGTCCGAAGGCAGCGAACCCGTAGAGCCTTCGGAAGAACAAGAATCGTTCGAGTTCGACCTTGCGGCCGCTGACGAAGCCTACACGGTTAATGTTAGCGAAGACAAAAAATCCGCCAGCGTCTCCTATACCGCCGTTCAAGGTCAGACTTATAAGAACGTCACCTTCAATCTTCCCGCGAAGAATGAAGAGTCCGGCAAAGTTACCCTCGATTTGAAGAATCCTGGCACCGACCCGGTCGCCGTCCGTATCGACGTCAACGCGGCCACGACCCATGGCGATAACAACATCACCGCCATCAACACCAAGGCCACCTTCAATGATGCGGAAGTCTACACCGATCTCAGCTGGGGCGGCAGCAACACCAGCATCGCTGGCGGCGTCTCTGGCACCTTCGTCATCGAGTATACGGGCGACGCAGTCACCTTACAGTTCATGATCGATTCCTTCGTCTATGGTGACACCGCTATCCATGCCGGCGCCTTAGAGCTCTCCAATCTCTTCCTCGAATAGTTTTCCATAATTCAAAGAAAAAAATCGCAGTTCTGCGCTGGAATTGCGATTTTTTCTATTTATCAATAGGAGCAAATTAACGAAATCGTGGATCAGTCTATCGCGGAATTGGGTCCATATTCGTATAGAAAAGACCTCCAATTTTCTTTAGAGGGTGGGTCCTACAATCTTCTATGGAAGTTTTCAGGAGAGCGCCAACTTTCCGGAGGAGCGGCTTTGCCGAGCAAAACCCTCGGCCGAGAGTGGAATCGGAATTATCCCTCAGTCAAGAGAAAGGGTCCACGTTAGAACAGCGTGGACCGCCGATTAAAGAAAAACCCAGGGGTTATCCTGAGCCTTCCTGAAGTTATTGTTGATCGACCTCGATAATCTGTGATTCGGGTACCGGCGCGTAGCAGATGTAATCGTACGCCGCTTCTAACGGGGTTTCCGTCGGTTCATAAGGCCCGGTCCAGTTCACCATGTGAGGCAACGCCGCCCAGACATTGATGAAGAACTTTCCCCACTGCCCTAGGGAAGCATCCGCCGCGTATACGGGTTTGAAGTCCACGTACCAAGTAATCTTGTTCTTCTCCCACTTGAAGCCGTAATCATGGAAGTCTTCGCTTGAATCAAAGCCGAGGTCATAAAGGTATTCATGTTCGCCTTTGCCTTCATGATAGTAGTTGAATTGAACCTTGGTGGTATCCTTGCCTAAGATTTCGATATCGATCTCGTCCCAGATATACTTACCGCCGTTATAGGTAAAAACGGATTGAACGGTACCGGAACGTTTGAAGGTTTTCATTCTCGCACCGAAGTATCCATATAAATAGCCTTTGTACGTGCGGATTTCCGCGCCATAGTTCTTATCGCCTTGGTCGACGACGCTTAAGTAGCCAATGCCGTCTTGATAACGTACGCGATTTTTGGACCACACGGAGCGGAACATGCCGCCATTGCCATAACCATCCGAGGTCCAAGACACTTGGGCATCTTCGACTGCGGAATTGAAATTCAAAACATTTTCGCCTTTGACGAATAAGGCCGAATCAAAAGGCGCGGAGGGTCTGGTGCATCCTGAGGCTGCGATTCCCGCTAATGCGAGGACGGAGATTTGGTAAATTCTTCTCAAAGCTGTGTTTTTCATAAAGGTAGTATAGGTCATAACGAAAAATAGTCTTGACCAACTAGGAATAAAAACGACCAAAGAGGAATTACAGCTTAGGATAGAGGCTTCGCCAAGGCAAAAGTTGCTCAATTTTATCCGCGATGGCCAAAACAAGGCCGTCTTTGTATTTCGGGGCGATGATGTGCATCCCAATGGGAAGGCCGCCACGAGAAAGGCCGGCTGGCACACTAGCGGCAGGATAGCCGATGAAGTTTACTAGATATGTGGTCGCAAAGCCGCAGGTTGGATCGACAGGGACGCCATTGATATTCGTTGGCCCTAACGTCTTACCGCGCTTGGAAGAATTTTTTACCGGCAGACATAAAGAGACAGGCGAAACAATCGCATCATAATGATCAAAGACATCCTCGAAAGAATCCAAAATCTCGGTACGTGCAAGATTGAAATCATAGACATCATGAATGCCCAAGGAATAGACGTCATTGACGCTTTCGACAAAGCCATCGCCCACTTCATCCGCATGGTCTTTCAAGAAATCGAACCCCTCGCGTTTTAAGGCTTCGAATTCGATTGCCGAATCAAAGCTAAGGCTATATCGCCAAATATCCATATATTCGATCGGAGCCCTCTTTAAATGGAAGGGAACTTCTTCGATAAGCGCGCCACATTTTTCCAAAATCAGCGCGGTTTCTTTGACTTTTGCAGCGATTTCAGGATCGACAGGGAAAGCGCCAAAGTCTGGCGTGTAAGCAATTCTTAAACCTTTGATCGAACGCTTCATCTCCACGAGGAAGTCCTCGTGAACCATGGGGACGCTTGTCGGGTCACGACGGTCATATTGGACCATGTAATTTAATAGAATCGCCGTATCCGTCACCGATTTCGTAAGCCCACCATTGCAGCAATAAGGATGCGTCGCCGCATAGGAGTCCGGGCGAATGACGCTAGGAATCGCGCCCGCGCTAGCTTTAAAACCAAAAAGGTTATTCCAACAGCAAGGAATGCGAATAGAGCCCCCGGCATCGCCGCCTTCGGAAATCAAAAGCATGCCAGAAGCAACCGCGGAGGCGCTTCCACCTGAGGAACCACCGGAATTGCGCGTTAGGTCAAAAGGGTTCTTGGTGGGGCCATAAAGGGTATTGTCGCAGCATCCGCTAAAGCCATACGCAGGAGCGTTGGTCTTGCCGATGGCGATGCCACCGGCCTTTTCCATCGCCTTGCAAAATTCGCTGTCCACATCATCGACGGTTATCCGCGAAGGGACGCCACCATGTGATGCCGTCCAGCCGACTTTCGACGGCAAAAAGTCCTTTAATCCAAAAGGAACTCCCGCAAAAGGGCCACATTTTTCACCATTTTTGATTCTGTCCTTGAGGATCTTAGCTTGCTCGCGAGCATAATCAAACTTGGTATAAGTGAACGCATTCAAACACGGATTAAGACGTTCGATCCGTTCCATAAAATAGGCCACCACTTCTTCGGGGTCATAGGTGCCATCATTGACCCCTTGGCCTAATTCTGCCGCGGTGAGGGTCTCGTAAGGGAAGTCCATCATTTGCCTCCCGTGGGCTGCGGGTAATAAAGATCGATGTATTCGCGGCCAACGTCTTTGTCTTTCCATTTACGGGTCACATAATAGCCAATCGGGGAGAAGACTGCTTCAAAGCCAAGTTCCACAAGGGCGCAGGTGACCGCGCAGACGCTGACCTGCGTGATGGTCCAAGTGACGGGCAACGCGCCAGGTATTAAAGGAAAGACGACGAAAGCCAAGGAAGCGAAGATAAAATTATCGATTGCTTGGCCAAGGAAAGTGGAGATATAGCTACGGCAAATATAAGCCGCTTTGCCATCAGGGTTCTTTGTAAACGCACGGCCGATGAGGTAATTGAAGAAGTTATTCGCCAAAGCCGAGACGATAAACGCGATTGTGGAAGCCAATAGCACGGACCACTGGCCATGGAGGATCATGTCGAGTCTTGGAAATGTACCAATTTGGGAAATCACAAAGAAGATACCCACGGCAACCAAGTTCGCGCTTAAGGCAATCCAGGAGATGCGATTGGCCGCTTTGGGGCCAAAATGCTTGGAAATGATATCCATGAGCAAGAACCCAATCCATGAAACAAAGACACCGGCAGTCAATGCGAGATAAGGTAAATTGACCACCGTGAAACTGGATAAAAGGTTCATGGCGATGACGCTACAAGAAAAAAGTACGATGACTAGCGTGGGGACCGATCGTACCAAGGTTGAGAAAAGTTTGATTTCTCTCTTGGCCCATTCCATGGGCGCAAAAGAACGTTGATGCATGATTGTTCTCCTTGGTTTTAGTTTATATAGCGAAGGATTTAGAGGCCGAACTCCGCTGGGCACTATTTTCCGCTTCTTTAGACGCAGAAACAACTTAAAATTGAAAATATGAACCGTTAGGCTATCGCTATGGATGGTTTTACACCCGCAAAACAAGTAATGCGGCGGCCATATTTCCACGGTATAAGATGCGGCCGCCAAAATCCTTGGTGACATCATTGCGGGCTTCATACCGCCCCAATATCCGACCACCAAAATCACGCGCGGTTACATCGCCATTGCTCTCATGTTCCAAATAGCCGATGATGCGGCCGCCAGAATCACGGATTGTTTCTTTGCTACTCATAACAAAACCCTCAGATTTCTTTTGTTCTTAACACCCGATACACCACATGGATATCGTCACCTTCGCCATACTCCTTGACAAACTCCATGCCATTTCGAATCATCACATGGACGGAAGGCAAGTTCTCTTTCGTCGAATAGCCATATAGCGCTTTGAAGCCAAACTCGCGAAAGCCAAACTCTTTCACGAGCTTTGCCGCTTCGGTCGCGTAGCCTTGATGATGGTAACAGGGCTTGAGGTGATATCCGATTTCCGGGAGAAGTTCGCCATCGATATTTTGCATCGATAAGCCACAATCCCCGACAAAAGCACCACTGCTTTTATCGATGATCGCGTAAAACCCAAATCCCAGTTTTCGATAATTATCATCGGTCCAGTCCAAGAGGCGGCGCATCCTCGCGTCATCATAAGGCGCAGGATAGTATTTCATGTTCTCCGGATCTTGATACATCTGCTTTAAATCTGGCATATCTGCTTCATTAAGTTTTCTCAGATAAATACGGTCTGATTCCAAAATCCTACGCGAAACCTCATTTTCTTGTAGGATTTTTTCAAAAACCATACGGTCTTTATTCGGGGGCAAGATCGCTTTTCCACAGTATTCAAAACCAGCCCAGGAAATCAGGTGACGCATGACGTCATTGCCTTCGTGAGTATCGATGCGCAAGGAACGATAGCCTTCCTTTTTGGTCTGTTGGATGAAGGCTTCGAACAAGTCCTTGCCATAGCCTCGCCCGCGATAGGCGGCTTTTAACGCGACGCGGTGCATCACCATATAAGGCAAATCGCTATGCCATGCGCCTTCATAAAGATGGTCGTAATCTTCCTCATAATAAGTAAAGGCCGCCACCCCTACGAGGACGCTTGGATTTTCTCGGTCAACGACCGCAAATAAGCGGCAGTTTCGGATGTCGCGTTCCAAGTCTTCGCGGCAGGGATAACCATCCTGCCATTGTCCATTTCCTTGTGCTTTCAAAACGGCCCTAGAGTCTTCTACGGCCTCCATGATTTCGTCGATTTCGTCGATTCTTGCTCTACGGTAAAAAGAAGTCATGCGTAGATACTACACCACCTACCGATTAGTCCAAGAAAATTACACTAGAAATTACATTCTGTCTTTGATGCTCTTCTTCAATCCGTACATGGCCATATCCGCGCGGGTGAACACGGCGCGACAAGCGTTATCGACACCTTCTTCAAATACGGACATGCCACAGGATACCAGTGGCTTATTCAGGTACTTTAGGTTCTCGTTTACGGCAGTCTCTATCTCTTGCAATAATTCATTCCTATGCTCAAGTAAACGGCTCAATACGAGAGAATAACAAAAACGCTAGACCAAAAACGTGCTAATCAATCATTCGTGTGCATATGTCGACTACAGCCCTTTAGCCACGGGAATTACGTTAACGCGCAACCTCTGATGAAGATGGTGGAAGTAAGGTGGAGTTTGGCTTTCTTGGGGTGAAAATCCTGCCACGGTAAGCCAGCAGTTCGACATAGCTAACAAGGAAAAACGGAATAAGTAAATGCGGGATGGCGGCGATCAGCGCATTGCTAAAGTAATCGTTCCAACTGCGCACTAATGCAAAAATTGATCCTAACGACATCGAAACGCACGAGAACAATATGGCAATGGAGACCAAAACTTTCTTCTTTTTTACGATTGGTAGCAAGGCAAGCATCAGGAAAACCAAGATTCCATCGAGCAGGTAAGAAATAATCTCGACTCCCCAGCCACGGTTGATCCAAAAGTTCAGTGAATAGTATAAGGCGCCGATGCCAAATCCTAACGGGAACAAAAGCCACGCCAACGGCCAAAGCCCGATCCAGCGGCTTCCCGTTTGCTTGCCATCGTAGCAGCGGTCGGGGAGGGCTAGTAGCATCGACGCCCCGCAAAGGAAGTCAACGCTTAGCAATATCGATAGCAGGACGATATGGAACTGGATGACGGAACGTATAAGAGGCATACAGGCGATGAAGACGCCTAGAAACGCCCTTAAGGTAAGCAAGGCAAGCGTGCCGTGCACCGCGCTTCTACCTGAGGAATAAAGCGATATGGGCAATAGCGGAACGGCGAAAACCAGCATCAAGCCAAACCCGATCACCGCATTGATTGATCCCGAGAAGAAGGCGAGTATAAACGCCGTGACGTCCGAAATTAACAAAAGGATATATAGTGTTGCCGAGAGTTTCTTCATCTTCATGCCCATTGGTAACTATATTATTATAGTAGCCCCCCCCGATACAGTTTTCAACAGCAGCGGAACTTATCCAAATCAAGAATCAATATTTAGCAAAAGACAGAAAAACGGGACAATTGATGACGAATCTGCAGGTTTTTCTGAAAAATTAACGGAGAAGATGCTTCAATGTTTCAGTTATTTCTTTGCCTTGCACGGGCTTCGTTAAATGGGCGTTCATACCCGCTTGTAAGGTCGTTTGCACATCTTCATCGAAAGCATTCGCGGTCAACGCGATGATGGGTATGGTTTTGGCATCGGGGCGGTCAAGCTTACGGATTTCCTTGGTCGCGGTCACGCCATCCATTTCAGGCATGCGCATATCCATCAGTATCGCGTCGAAATGGCCCACCGGGCTTTCCTTGAACTTATTCAGAGCCACGAGGCCATTGTCGGCGACTTCCCCTGTCATTCCTTCAGTTTCCAGTATGCAGGTAATGATTTCCGCGTTTATTTCAATATCTTCTGCAACAAGGATATTCTTCCCTTTGAGATCGACCAAGGTTTCTTCTTGGTTCGCGCGCTTACCGATGGCCGCGGCGTATTCGAGGGTCAATGCATTCACGTCAAGAGGCTTGGAGACAAACCCATCCACCCCGGCGGAACGCGCTTCATCGATGGTCGCGTCGCCCAAGATGGCGGCGGTGATCATCAATACGACCTGATCCGAACGAAGGAATTCCTTCATTTTCTTCACCGTGGCGATGCCATCCATCTCCGACATCAGGTAGTCCACCAAAATCAGGTTGTACTGTTTTTGCCTCGCATTGGAAAGGCGGACCATTTCAATGGCCTCTTTCCCGTTGGAAGCAACTTCGGTGTCCACACCCTCTTTTTCCAACGCGAGGCGCTCACTGGCAATATCAATGACGGAATCATCGACAATCAAGACCTTTAAGCCATGGAGATCCGTGTCTGTATCGTTTATCTTGTCGCTGCCACGATGAGAATCGAGCAATGTCACTTTGACGCGAAACGTCGTCCCTTTCCCTTTTTCGCTTTCGACGGAGATATCGCCATTCATGATATCCACGATACCTTTGGTGATGGCAAGCCCTAATCCCGTGCCGCCAAAGCGATTGGTCGTGGAGCTATCCTCTTGAGCAAAGGACTCAAAGATTCGAGGCAAGAATTCAGAACTCATGCCAATGCCGCTGTCGCTCATGACGAATTCCAGCGTCGTCTTATCGGCGAAATGGGCAGCCATGCGGACGTGCAAGGAAATCTTGCCTCCCTCAGGAGTGAACTTCACCGCATTGCCCAAGATATTCACGATAATCTGTCTGAGTTTCATGATGTCGCCGATGTAATAGTCCGCAACGTCAGGGCCGACGATGCATTCATAATGGATGCCTTTATCGTGACACTGGGTGGTGAAAATCGCGCTGATAGAACGAATCAATTTGGCAAAACCAAATTCTTCGTTCTTTAGCAACATCCGGCCCGATTCGATGCGGGACATGTCCAAAATATCGTTAATTAAATCCAGTAAATATTCCGCGGAATTTCCAATTTTCATCAGCTGATCGCGGGTTTTTTCGCTAATTTCCGGATTATTGAGGGCAATCGCGTTCATGCCGATAATCGCGTTCATCGGGGTACGGATTTCATGGGACATGCTGGAAAGGAAGGCAGATTTCGCCGCGTTCGCCGACTTTGCCGTAATCAAGGCTTCGCTTAAGGCGCGATTGGCCTGCAGGTTCCTCCGCGTTTCTTCATCGACGTCGGTGATACCCACGCCAATTGCGTGAACGATGCCGTCATCGCGGTCTTCCGGATGACGGACACCCGCGATTTTGATCATCTCATAAGTCTCGCATCCATCATGTTTCACTAGATAAGTGAGGGAGACCATACGCTTGTCTTTAAGTTGGTCTTTGATGTTTTGGAAATCGATGAACTTCAGGAAGCTTTCGCGGTACTCTTCGGCGATATATTCTTCCGCATATTTACGAAAGGCGGACAGGAAGCTCGTGGTTTGGCCGACCGCGATGCCGTTTTTCACGCCAGGATGCGCTTGATAGCAGGTGCATAGATCCTTATCGACTTCGACATAATAGACGCTCCAATAGTCACTGGATAAAGCCGTGATCATCTTGGATTTCTCCGCGCTTTGCCTTTCTTCGGCCAAAAGCTTGATGCGTAGTTCCAAGTTCGCTTCTTGCTCTTTTAATTCCGCCTGACGTTTCTTTTCGGTGATATCCGAAATAAAAACGTAATAGATGCCACCATATAAATCGGTCTTGGTAAAATGCCCATGGTCATCGATCCATTTGATGTCGCCATTTCTGGTCACAATGCGGAATTCCGCGTAGTCGATATTGTTGTCTTTGCCCTTAATTTGTTCATCGATTGAGGTCTTGACTGCAGGGTAATCCTCGGGGTGGACCATGCCTTTAAAGCAGTTTCCTGTAAACGCCTTAAATTCATCGATATTCGCACAGCCATAAAGGGAGAGCACGGCGTCATTGGAATAAATCAGCTCCCCGTTTTCATCATCTTTATAGATAAAGAAACCGCCTGGCATATGTTTGCCGATTTCAGCGATGGTCGTAAGGCTTTGTTCATTTAAAACGAATCGTTTTCCAAACATCGTAGGTCCCTCTATTGATTGGCGTCGATTCCCTTCGTGGAGAAAACCTCCTCCAGGGTCTCAAGCATTTTCTTCACGTCAATGGGCTTGGCGATATGGCCGTCCATGCCGACATCATGCGCGCGGTGAACATCTTCGGCAAAAGCATCCGCGCTCATCGCGATAATCGGAATTTGAGAGAAGGCGCGAATGGCTTTGGTCGCCTCATAGCCATTCATGACGGGCATGCGGATATCCATCAAAATCGCGTCAAATGCCTTCGGGTCTTTTCGAACCAAGTCGACGGCTTCTTGGCCATTGCAAGCTTCGCTGATGACGATTCCTTCCGTCTCCAAAATCGCGCGTCCCACTTCGCGGTTGATTTCATTATCATCGACCAGGAGCACACGTAAGCCGGTAAAGTCCATCCGCTTATGCGCTGCGTTTTCAGAGGCTTTTGGCAAAGGCTGCGCTTTTAAGAAATCAAGGTGGATGACGAACGAGGTTCCTTCGCCAAGTTTGGTCATCACATCGATGTCGCCACCCATCAAATCGACAAAGCTCTTCGTGATGGCCATGCCTAGGCCGGTACCTTGAATCTCCGAAACTGTCTTGCTCCGTTCGCGGGCATAGGCTTCGAACACATGGGAGGCAAATTCCTCCGACATGCCAATGCCCGTATCCGAAACGGTTAATTCAAAATAGACGCGCCCGCCATGGACGCGAGTTTGGCGAAGAACCGCAGATACCTCGCCGCCTTCGGAGGTAAACTTCAAGGCGTTTGAAAGCAGGTTCAATAAAACGCGGTTCAGCTTGTTCTTGTCAAAGTGGACCCTAGGCTCGCTGATATTTTCGCAGCGTACATCAAAACGAATCTTTTTCTCCGTCATCTGGTTAAAGAAGAGATCATGGATTTCTTGCAAGGGCTTGGTGATGTCGCCATCTTCGCATTCGAGTTCCATGCGGCCCGATTCGATGCGTCCCAAATCCAAGATATCATTAATCAAAGAAAGCAAATATCGATTCGAATAATCGATTTTTGCAAGGTATTCTTTGGTTTTTTCGCTCAACCCTTCATCTTTGGAAACCAAGGTCGTGTAGCCAATGATAGCGTTCATCGGTGTGCGGATATCATGGCTCATATTTGAGAGGAACGAAGTCTTGGCTTTGTTGCTAGCTTCGGCACGCAGGCGTTCTTCATCCGCCTCTTTCTCTCTTTTCTTAGTGACGGAGAAAATGCTGATCAAGCAAATCAAAACAATGCTGATAATCGTTCCGATAGCCAATTGGCTAATCCAAATAATGCGATCCATATTCGCGTGGGCTTGATCGATAGTCATCTCGCCCGCTTCGACGCTGGCAAGGAATTGGGACGTATTCTTCAGGATAAGTTGCCTGGCCCAAAGTAACGTCACATACATAACCAAGAAGAACAAAAAGACCCAAACGACAATGGACTTGCCAAATTGTTTCGCTTTGTCTTTGGAAAGCAGGAATCGGAAATAAAGGATGCCCAAGATACTCCAGATGACGAAGATGAGGTAAGACTCATTGGACATGGCTTCCACGGCCCATAAGGCAGGAACGAGGAAATAGAGGCCAAAAGCGATGGAAATCACTAATCCAGCAATGCCTGTGACCATGAAGAGACGGTCGCCCTCTTTACGCGCTACTTTGGCCGTAGAGAAAGAAACATAGCCATAGACTAACGTCGCGCCGAGAGTGGTAACGTCGACAATCCAGCTAATTGCCGTACGCCCAAAGAAAGGAATAATCAGGGAAAGCAGCATCAGGAATAAAATCGCGTGGCTTGGCGAGTTTCCTTTGCTTACATAAGCGAACCATTTTGGTAGCATGCCATCCTCCGCCATCGCACAAAGCAATCTACCCGAGGCGATAAAGTTTCCGATTAAGCCAGTCAAAATAGCCGCGAAAGCCGCGATGCCTAAGATGGCAAGACCAGCCCCACCGATGGCTTTCTCCATGGCAAAGAAGGTCGGGTACGCCGCCGCCCCGCTAAGTTCGCCGCGATGAGCAATGTATTCGGGCCAGTTGGCGTAGCCTTCTGGAACGGCGGAAGCGGCGATTTCGGTCAAGAAAATATAAGCTATCGACGCCGTAAGGACAGCCACCCCCATAATCAAGAAACTCCATTTACGGGAGAAACGGAAATCCGATGTGGAATGAGAAATAGATTCAAAGCCTACGAAAGCCCAAGGAGACAGGATGACAATCGAAATCACTTGGCCAAATGGGTTTCCGTTATTGGGCGAGAAATGAGGTTCAAAAGAGGCTATGCCGCCTTGGTGGTTCGCCATCGCGACGATGAAGCACACCACCACTCCAATGAACAAAGTGCAAGCCAAAATGGATTGGGCGATACCCGCTCCCTTACGTGATTTCATGGCCAAGAAACCACAAATCAATAAAGCCCCAATGGGCAATAGCAAGTCGCCGAAATAAATCGCATAACCGGCAATCGAGAACATGTACCCAAAATGGAACAAGTTATCGAACAAGGCATCGACAATCAGTGACAAAGCAGTCGCGTTCGCCCAAATGACCGCGACGTAAGTCAACGCCAAAAACCAAGCGGCTAAGAAGGCGTGATCGTGCCCCAAGACCTTTTTGGTAAAGGAGAAGGCGCCGCCAGAGTCCGCTGTGCGCTGGATCACATAATGGTAATTCGCGCCGATAATCAACATGACAAGCGCACCAAGCGCGATGCCGATGATCATGCCTACGGGACCGGCGACAGGCAAAAAGGTGGAGGCCGGCATGACGAACGCTCCCCAGCCGACCGCGCAGCCGAAAGAAAGCGCCCAAATGCCAAGCGGAGAAGCCACACGATTGTTTGAGACGCCAGAAGGATTCACCTTTTGCTTCATGTGAAATAACCCCATAGGTTGTCATTACTTTACCACCGATTCGCACGCGCGACCATTCAAGAAAGAAATCCAGCCAAAATTCAAAACAATTCACCCATCAAATAAGGGTTTTCCACCAATGAAAAAGCCACATATTCGCGCCTCTGAGTGGCGGAATGTTAGCATATCGCTGCAAAGCAGTAATGAGCTTTGGGTTGGCAAATATCCCCCCGGCCCATTAAGGCATCTTGAAACCTTGGCCTATTGATAATTCAAGGTTCTTCTGAAAATGGTCGTCTCAAAGGATAAGATGCCAATTCTCTGCGCAAAACCCATTTCTTTTTATACTTTTTTGGGCGAATACATTGAAAGAAATGTTCGTTCGGCATATGATTCACGGGCTATGAAAGGTAACCGTTCCAAAATTTCTCTCATTTCGAAACTTAACTACTTTCGCTTGTTCTACCGTGGGACATTGCTGGTAGGAGTCTTAATCTATTATATTTTAACGCGCGTATATAACATGCCATTTTTCGACTTCAGCAACGTTTTAACTTATGTTGTCCTCGGTTTCATCACCCTCTCCTTTATCGTGGAGATGATTGAACGCTTTATTCCCACGAGAACCTCTTCCATGGGCAGTCAAAAGCAGTTTAAGAAAAACTATCTCCCCAGTGGGGAAGATAAGCCCGAGTTGCAATCTTGGAAGACAACCTTAGTCGTCTTTTTAAGTTGGGTGGGGCTAAACGCCATCTTCGCCACCCTCTTTTACCTGCGTATCTTTGACCAAGGAATCATGACTCTCATTTCCTTGGCCTATTCCGTCTCGGATATGATTTGTATTCTCTTCTTCTGCCCGTTCCAAACGTGGATGATGCACAACCGTTGCTGTGGGACCTGCCGCATCTATAACTGGGATTTTGCGATGATCTTTACGCCCGCGGTTTTCCTAATCATCACACCGGCTGAAAACGGCGTCTTCGTTAACCCGTTTGCTTTGGTATTGGTCGCCTTATCCTTGGCGCTTCTTCTCGAATGGGAAATCATTTATCACGCCCATCCAGAACGCTTCTCTGATAAGACAAATCTGTCCTTACGGTGCGTGAATTGCCAAGAAAAGCTTTGCTCGCACAAGAAGCAATTACAAAAACTATTGGCCAAAAGGCACAAGTTATTCAAGCACCATTCGCAGGCGAAAAACCATTCGACGGCAGGCTAACCCTGCCGTTCTTTTTTCATGCGGTACATGGCTTTGTCGCTAAGGTTGACCGCGCTTTCAATCGGGGTGTCTTTATTGACGATGGTATAACTACCAACGGACAACTTTAAGGTGAATTTATACGTGCGGTACTTCTTCGCGCCCAAGGCGATTTTCTCCACTAGCGCCGCCGCGCCTGCGGCGTCCATGCCCGGGACGACCGCCAGGAATTCATCGCCACCCATGCGGAACAAGAACGAATCCTCAGGAAGATGCTCTTGTATCGCGTCGCGGGCAAAGCAAATATAAGCGTCGCCCGCCGTGTGGCCAAAGGCATCGTTGATGGTCTTCAGCCCATCGCAATCCGCGGAAATAAAAGTCAGGGGGAGATTGGCGTCATCCTTTAAGTTGCTGGTGATCTCTTCAAAGTAGAAGCGGTTATATAGCCCGGTCAACTGATCGGTGATGGATTTCTGCCTCAATTCTTGGCGCAATAATTCACCCTCGGTAACGTTATTGATAATGGCGATGATGCCGCTGACTTTGCCTTTCCTATCCTTGATGGGCTCTTTGATGACCTGCAAATATTCGACGCCCTCATCGTCATTTTCCCGTATCAGGTAGCTCATACCCTCGCCAGATTCAACGACTTTGCGGTCGTTTTCCATGGCAATTCTCGCATTTTCTTTATTTTTTCGTACGTCAAGGTCGGTCAAACCACGATAGGATTCATTCGACGTTTTCATATGATGCCACCGCTTTGAGCAGAAAGCGTACCTACCTTTCACGTCCTTGATGTAAATCAATGAGGGCAGGGATTCGAGCATGTGGGAAAAGTCATCGAAGCTCGCGGAATTGGAAAACTTAATGGTGTTCTTGATCCGCTGCAGAACCGTCTTTTTCGTCTCCCCTACCGTAATCATGCCGACGACAAGGTCGGAGAGGAAATCGTCGTCATCTTCTTTCATCGAAGGCTCGGTCAAAATCAAGATAGGGAGGGTAAAGATAAAACTGTTCTTCCTGGAGACGAATTGGAACAGGCGATCAATATCGGGCTTATCGCTCGGATGGTCGATGATTAGGGCTTCCATGCCATCATATGATTCATGAAGCAACCTAGTAATCTCATCGCAGGAGGAGGCGATAACAAGGTCGAATTCATCCTTCAGGATATCGATTAAATATTGGGAACGGGTGGATTCCTCGGTGTAGGCAAACACTACTTTGTTCATACGTTTATCCCTCCTTGTCCGCTAATGAAGCATTGATAGCGACGTATTGGTCTTTGTTTTTCAGGAAGACTTCGACGAGTTTTGGGTCGAAATGGGTGCCTGAGTCGGATTCGATGATATGGAAGGCCTCATCTAGGGGGATGGGTTCCTTATAGCAACGCTTGGAAACAAGAGCGTCGAAGACATCCGCGATAGCCATGATGCGGGCGGATAAGGGGATTTCCTCACCTTGGAGCCCGTGTGGATACCCACCGCCACCCCAGCGTTCATGATGGTAGGTGGCGATGTCATAGGCCATCTGCATGGACGCGTCGTCGGCGATACCGGTCAAGATACGCTTGGCTACGTCGCCACCAGAAGCCGCATGCTTCTTCATTTCCTCAAACTCTTCTGGGGTCAGCTTCCCTGGTTTTCTTAAAATCTTATCGGAAACTAGAATCTTGCCCACGTCATGAATGGGGGCAACCGCATAAAGCCTGTCGATGAAATCTTTGTCAATCGTGTCCGCATAAACCCCATCTTTTTGGGAATCTTCCGCCAAAAGCTTGCAATAAGCGCTAGTCCTGGCAACGTGCCCGCCAGTCTCCGTATCGCGGCTTTCGATTAAGTTGGCAAGACGCGCGATGATCTGGGTTTGCATGGCGGATACATGCTCTTGGTTTTGAACCAGTTCATCTCGGATGTCTTGCTGAACCAAATCGTTGTAATAAACGTAGCAAAGGCAGGCGCTGATACCGACGGCGATATAGGCGATGTGCATGGAGGCAAGGGTCATCGGGATAACGCCGGCAGCCAGCACGACCAAAATCATGATGATGGTCGAGCTGTCTCGATGATGGAACTTCTTACCGACGAGGAATAAGGCGACAACAATATAAATGAGGCTCGCAATGTAA
Organism: Bacilli bacterium; assembly: GCA_017626815.1. Taxonomy (GTDB): domain Bacteria; phylum Bacillota_I; class Bacilli_A; order RFN20; family CAG-826; genus Alloenteromonas. The sequence goes on from JAGAHY010000128.1 coordinate 32,219, forward strand.
GTGATTTCGTAGACCAGAAAGGCCACGCCACGGTGATAGCCTTCAGCGTCAAAATAGAACTCCCAACCAAAGGGGGCGCAGATGATGCCAATCAAAAGGCAGAACCCAAATGACGCGAAGGCTATTTTTCCCTGGTTCCGTAAGCCCAAGGCGCCCGCGAAAAGCATCGCGAAACAAGGCGCGATGGCGAACTGGAGCACGGTAAGGATCGTCAAAGGGATTTTGAATGAGAAGTCATATACGCCACAATGAACCGCAAATTCCGCCAGCGCGCAGAAGGTAATCGAGCCAAACGTCGCGGCGAACCACGCCTTTTGCTCCTTATTGAAACCCGAGTAACGCAAAACATGGATGGTCATGGCGACCATCAAGACGATGAGAAGGATCGTCGCAGCGGTGTAGAAAGTAAATTCCATCGGAGTAGTCCCTGTGCGTCTAGGATTATTATATTCGCTTCAATTAACAAAATACACGCGCAAGTGCGAACTAATAAAACACGGATTCGATAGGCGGTATTATGCCATGATTTCCTGCCGCATATCTGCTAGCAATAAAATCATAAAATCTCGCTAAATCTCGGATTTATTTACCGGTAATTAGTTTTTCGACGAGGTTTTTCATTTCCCCAGCATCTTCTAAGTCCACAAGCAGCATGGGCTTAGCGCCCGGATAGGGAATCTGTTTGCGAAAGCCATATTCTTCCAATGCCACAGAGTCTTTCACCAAAAACCGGTCATCATAAACGCCGCCGAAAAGGACGTTATCGCGGTAAAGCAAATACTCCCCCATCATCTTCCGATAATGGACGCCCGGCACCTCGCGCAGCAAATCGAGGACATAATCCAAATAGTCCTTAGTGCTCGCCATTGCGTCTCCTGATTCAAAACGGTACCCGCTTAGAGCTGGCCATACATGGAAATGGCTTCATCGATGGTGAGCTCGCCTTTTCCGACTTTGTATGCCGCCTTTCTAATTTGAACCGTCAAAGGATCTTTGATGCCGAGGACTTCCGTAGAGAACGTCCGCTCGGAAGGAACCTTGCCAAAAGGCGCGTAGACAGGGTCAAACGACATCATCTTCGTCGGAGTAATCATACGTTTCGCGGAAGCCATTTGGTTAAGCTCCTTGCTGGTAAGCAAAAACCTCATGAATTCGTTGGTCATGTCCAGATTATCGCAATCTTTATTCACGGAGAATTCCACCGAGGGGCTATCGATGAAATAGCCGCCCTGCGATGTTACGGGGATGGGATAGAACGAGTAATCAAAAGGAGATTTGATGAAGGCCTCGGATTGGGACTCACGCTTTTTGGTACCCGAGACGGTGTCACCCTGGCACACCATCATGGGCACGTCGCCCCCGAAGAAGCGCAGGATAACCTTGGCGTAGTTATCTTCGATCTTGTTGCATTCCTCGAGGTTGAAGCACTTGTTCTTCACCAAGTTATCGACAGCCTGCAAAGCCCCGCGCATATATTCTCCTGCCGTGGGGTCTAAGTTATTCGCTTTCGCTAAGGCATCGGGGTTCTTCGCGAGTTCTGCCACAAATATAGGATAAGCGACCGAGTTCATGAAACAGCTTGAGTCACCCCTGCTATAGCCCATCATCGGATTCTGGTATCCCTTGTCGGCGAAGGATTTGCAAACATTTAAGAGCTCGTCCCACGTATTTGGCACCGAAAGGTTCTCTTTTTTAAATAGATTATTGTTAACCAAGACGCCGTAAGACCTAGAAAATACAGGGACCATGAATACTCGATTCTGCGCATCGCGGCTAAGAAGACCCGGACGGATGCAGTCCAAATTAAATTTCAGCGCGGGGTCAGAGAGATCTTCCATATGGGAAATGACCGAGGCGTATTTTTCGTTATCCTTCAGCCACGTGTAAGAAAAGAAGATGTTTGGCTTGTCTTTCCCACTAAGAACAGTGGCCAACTTATTGTTATAGTCATCCGGTTTAAAATAGCTAAGATGCACGTTTGGGTAGAACTCATTAAAACGGTCGAATTCCGCTTCTAGTGCTTCGAAGTTGTCATAGTCACCGGCGACCTTGATGCTGCATTCGGCCTGTCTGTCTAAAGAGGGTTTGAATTCGTCGGCGTCTTCGGAATTGCCACAGGACGTCATCAAACTAACCGCGAGAAAAGCTAACGCGGTGGTCATTAACTTCTTCATCGTTTTGACTCCTCCTTAATTCTACGAATCTCTTTAAGCACGATTTTGATGTCGATGGGTTTGGCGATATGTCCGTTCATGCCGGCGTTAAGACATTCCGTAACATTTTCGGAGAAGGCATCCGCCGTCATGGCGATGATGGGGATTGAGGAAGCCCACGGATCAGCGAGGGCACGGATTGCCCTCGTCGCATCCAAACCGTTAAGTTCAGGCATTTGGACATCCATGAAAATCAGGGAATAACGGTCTTTTTCCGCGGCTTTCATTTTCTCGACGGCGATGCGCCCGTTCTCAGCGCGTTCCGCCTCAATGCCATACATGGAAAGCAAGGTGGAAATGATTTCCCAGTTGAGGTCATTGTCTTCCGCGACCAGGATATTCATGCCTTCCACATCGGAATAGTCGCTTTCGGGTTCGGACGATTGCGTTTCGGTGCCAAGGATATCGCTAAGTTTCTCATAAAGGGTGGAGCGGAATAAGGGTTTGCTAAGGAAGCCATTGGCCCCAGCGTCCTTCGCCTCTTTCTCTACATCTGCCCATTCGTATGCGGACACCAAAAGAATCGGCGTGCCCGCGCCCACCTCCGAACGGATGCGGCGGACGGTCTCGATGCCATCCATACCAGGCATCTTCAAATCGAGGATGACGATCTTGTAGCCCTCGCCCGCCTCGTGACGGCGCCGGACCATACCTAGCGCCTCTAAGCCACTTCCAGCCTGTTCGACCGTCAAACCCAGGGATTCCAAGGTTTCCGTGGCGGTTTGCAGCAGCACCTCATCATCGTCGACGATCAAGATATCCATAGCTTCGAGTTTCATTTCCGCACGCTGCATCGATGCGACAGGAATATCCAAAATCACTGTAAAAGTCGTTCCTTTTCCTTGTTCGCTTTGGCAATCGATGATTCCGCCCATAAGGTCCACCATCTGTTTGGTGATGGCTAAGCCAAGGCCGGTCCCCTGAATGCTATTGACGCGGCTATCGGTCTGGCGGGAGAAGGGCTGATACATGTGAGCCATATATTCGGGGCTCATGCCAATGCCGGTATCGGCGACGACATAAGTCAACCGCACGCAGCCATCCTTGAGGCTTTCTTCCTCTTTTAAGTCCACGCTGACGCGTCCACCGGGTTCGGTATATTTGATCGCGTTGGAGAGGATGTTGATATAAATCTGGTTGATACGGAGCTGGTCGGCGTAGAGGTATTCTTTTTCCATGCGAGTGACGTGGAAGCGGAAGTCGATGTTCTTTTCTTTGACCATCGGCTGAGAAAGGTTGACCAGGTTTTCCACGGTCTCCACGATGGAGAAGGTCTGCGGGACGAGGCTAAGTTTGCCACTTTCGACTTTGGAGATGTCCAAAATATCATTGATTAAAGTGAGCAAATGGTTGCTGGCGAGGGTGATTTTCCGCAGATTCTCGCCGACAAGTTTCTTATCATCGATATTCTTTTCCGTGATGGTCGTCAGCCCGATGATCGCATTCATCGGGGTACGGATATCATGGGACATCGTGGAGAGGAAGTTCGTCTTCGCCTTATTCGCCGACTCCGCTTCTTTCGCGGTCGCTTGAAACCTCTTGTTGAAATGGAGCAAGACCACTAAGTCAAAGATAAACAAGAGCAATAGTCCTGAAGAAACAAGACCAATCAGCAGCCAGTTTTCTGCATTCACGAATAAATACTTCGTCGGCATTAGGTTAAGCAAAGTCCATCCGCCCGTCGCATCGAAAGGCGTGTAGCCAACAATACATTGTTCCCCGTGGGAATTCAGCATCATGAAAGAACCCATGGATGAGGTGATCTTCTTGAAGAATTCTTGGGAAATCGAGGGGTCAATCTTGTTATAAGAACGGTAGAATTCAAAGAAACTTGAGTTCTTGAAGGAATGGCCTTTAATGACGTAGCCGCCGTTGGAGTCGATGATGGAAAGCTCGGCATTTTTGAATTCCTCTTGAGGGAAGACCCATTTGGCCTCTAACTCAGAGATGGGAAGCACGCGCAGAAGCACCGCCTCTTTCGCGCCTCCCGCTTCTTGAAGGGTAATGAAATTGCAGAACGCAATCGATTGCTCGCCATTGATGGGATTGGTATAGGCGCGGGAAACGTTGATGGAGGTTCCCGTCTTGGAAATCCAGTTCATGTCGCCGAGAAGATCCACGTGCTCATAAGAAACCGTATAATCGTTAGGGTCATCATTCATGGGCCTTGTCGATAAGCCCGTCAATGTGTCGGTATAGATCAGGTGCGCCGAGGCGAATTGATGGACATGGGAGACGCGGATGAACGAAACAGCATCTTCCATCGTCAAATTTTCGCTGTTGATGTAATGGGCCCAAACATCGCAGATGCGCTGCTCACCCTCAAGATAATTCTCGGTGACGTGTTCCATGGAGATGGTCGTATTCTCGAAGTGCTCGACCTGCCTTTTGGATATCGCGTCGTGCTCAAAATAAGCGTAAAGGGAGACGAAAGTCAGAATCGCCGATGTGATTAAGACATTAATCGCTATAATCCAACTTTTTTTCATAAGGCGTTCCTCTCGCTGCAGTTATTATTATCGAAAGAATTCACGGGAAGAAAAGCATCCACGGGAAGGTAATGACGAATAAGAACGGATATCTCCATCAAAGTCACATCTTTTCCGTCACCTTTATGCCAATATGTTACCACAATATCGCGTTACGAAAATGTCGTAAAAGCACCCTTCCCGATTAACGGGAAAAATTATTGGGCGGCTTTGCTTACCTCGCGCGTCTATTGTTGCCTGTCTTGGAATAGTAAGCGGCCTTATCGGCATACATCATCGCATCCGATTCCTTAACCATTTCCTCGACAGATTTGCTGCCATCATCGCAATAGCAATAGCCGATGGAGCAACTATAGATGGTCTCGGACACGTTCTGTTTGATGGCGGAAACCAAAGTCTTTAGTTCCTCATTGGTCGTCTTACGGCAAATAATCACGAATTCATCGCCGCCGATGCGGTAAACCGGCTGTTTAATCTTCGTGGCTTTGGTAAAGCAAAACGCGACGGTCGTGATGGCTTCATCGCCAGCGAGGTGGCCTTGGTTATCATTGATGGTTTTTAAGCCATTCATATCGATGGACACCATCGCGGTGATATCTTTTTCATATTCGCGGATGGAAGCATAGTAGGCTTGACGATTCAATAAGCCCGTCAACGCATCCTTCTTGGTCAATTGGAGAATTAAGAAGACGTAATAGACGAACAAACCGACAGCGATCGTCGTGCAGAAAATCTTGGAGTAATCTTTGCCAATGATGAACGGGAAAATTAGACCCGAGGCAAAGGCAAAGGCAAGGAAGGCAATCGGAATGATTTCGGAAATCTGCTTATTGCTCTGTTTGATGAGGATAAAGACGAGGAAGAAGCTATACACCCCTACTCCGACATAAGGCAAATACCCCAAAGGACCGCGGACGAGTTCCCCAGCATCGTCGAAACTAAATACGATGCCCGTGAAGATAGAAATGAAATTGACGACCGCCAAAAGCAAAGCCGGCACCAAAACATACCAACGGGCTCTTTTTACCAGCGTAAACAAAATCAAAGAAAGCAAGATCGGCGTCGCGCTATATCGCACCGCCACCATGGTCACGCGCAGCTCTTTTAACTGCCCGATTTCCCCAAGGTGGAATTCGGTATAAACGCAAATGGAAAGAAGGAACACCACAACGATCAGGACATACATGCGGATGACGGTGTGCTTGTCCAAAAAGACCGTAATGCGCAACATGATCGCGAAAGCCAGGAGCACCAGAATCAACGCCCAGTTTTGCAGCAAGTATTCTACAAACACATTCATCGTTGGTAAGCGCTCCTTTCAGCGCGAATACTATACCACAATAGGTACGTTTGTTTTTCTACGAACTTACCGACAGAAAAAACAAATATTGCGTTTCTGCAAGGTTTTTCTAGTTTTTAAGGCTTTATTCGGAATAAGTTGCAACGATTTCGTCGTATTTTTCTGCATGAACATGTAAATGTTTCATGAAATCTTCCTTGCGGTAGAGGCCGTCCTCGTTGGCGTTTAGACCGCGGAATCGCAACGGTTTGACACAGGGGTGATTATCTAGGTCAAGCAAGGGCATTTGGCGTAGGAAGTCCACGTTTTGGTAGACCATATCCGCGCGCAGGAACTCCTGCTTTTGCGAATTGACGTAAGTGGAGAAAACGACCTTGGCGCCAATCGGAGTCGAGGCTTCGATGGAGCCCGGTAGCACATATGGTTCAACTTCCAAGGCCGCCAAAACGCTACAAAGGTTGGAATCGTGGCCGCACAAGAAAGAGAAGGCGCGCTCCTCCTCGCTAAGTTCATGCTCTATGGTCACCAACAAAGGATGAGCAACGTTATGGGCGACAAGAGGCGCGCCAAATAAAACATCGCCATAGGTATCTTTGATCCGGGAAATGCTCTGCCACTGTTCAAAGCTGAGGTTATGACCAAAGGCAGCCTTGGTTTCATCGGGCTCTTCATAGTATTGCAATGTCAAGGCGTCGCTAGCGCTAGTGGCGGTTTTTAACGAACCGGTCATGCTGGGCTCGGCATTAAGATTGAAGGTGACTTCATAGTCATCGACGGCAAAGTCCTTAACCTCGTTTTTCCGGTAGGCTTCGGAATTCTTGAAATCCAAAACGTCGCTGAGCAAAGCATACTCATCCGCGAGGTTTGCGGTCTTCTCGCGAAACAAGGATTCGATTTGTTCCTTCGCCGCCTTAACATAGCTCTTCGAAAGGAACGTCAGCTGCGGATGGAAGGTTGGATCCATGGTATCGTAAGGGGCCTGGACCTCAATCTCCATATTCGCGCTCGGAAGAAGGCCGGATAGAAAATATTCCGCCGTGGCAATCGTGCGTTGCTTGGCATTAGCGTAAATGCGCACTTCCCCTTCTTCAGGATGATAATTAGCTGGGAACAGCCCTTCCGCTTCAAGCCATTTACGGAAGTATTGGCCCATCTCTGTTTCCAAAAGGCCGCCGCGGAGAGAAAGTTCACTCGCGCCAGCGCTCCAAGGAAACCATTGATGCGTCGTCATCCGCTCCAATAAGGAGCCAGAACCGCTTAACGGAGCGCGGATGTTATGACGGCTGAGGACGACGGCCTGTTTTAGTTCATAGCCTTGGGCTGTAATATTTTCCCCCGTATCAAATGGCTTACGGATGTCTTTTTGACATGAAAACAATAACGCGACACTAAGCAGGGAAACAGCAGGGAGAGCTAAACGGGATAATTTTAAAGACTTCATAGCCAAATTTTAGCATCCTGCACGAAATAGTTTCACTAAGGAAAAGCGGTCGCATTGGCTTTGATCCATAGTCCAAATGCGCATTGCCTTTTTGAAAGGAACGCCAGACTCAAGAAAAATCGCGCCTTATTGCTCGCTAACGAAACGGCAAATAACGTTAAAACACTAAATTTCACTGCAATTCCCATTCGAAATTCCAGAAATCACGAATCCTTTTTTGCACACGAATCCGTGAATCAAGTCAAAATGGATAAACCGTGGCCTAAAGATTTGTTCCTAAAAGAACAAAATGGGGATGCTTAATTCAGGTCATCCGTTTATACTTTGTGCGGAAAGGAGCTCATAAATGAAAAACAAGACTTCTGTTTGGTCCATCATCATCTTGATTGCCTCCATCATCTCCTTGATCTTGTTGGTCAGCGAAATCATCGTGGTGACCGTTGGCATGCCTGCCGTTCAGGAGGCCGCGCGTCAAGCCGCTGCTGATCAAGGTTTGACTCAGCAAGAGATTGATTTGGCCGTCTCGGTAGCCGTTGGCGCTGTCATTGGCGGTCTCGTCGCGGGCTGCATCTTCGATGTCTTTAAGATCATCGGCGGATTCCTCTTCTCCCTCAAGGGAAGATGGGGCGTCTTCTGCATCGTCGTCGCCATCTTAGGCGCGATCGGTTCGGTGGTTTCCTTAATCAACGGCATTACTAATAAAGCCGGTGCCGGTACCATTGTCACCAACGTTATTGGCATCGCTATCGACGTCCTGCTCATCGTTGCTTGCTTCAAGCACAGAGCCGAAAACCGTTAAGTTTTCACTATGATGAACAAGAAGCCCTCGGGCTTCTTTTCTTTTTGCGCCAAAAATCGGGCGAGCCCTAGTGATGAAGGTCAATACGGTAAGACACACGCAGCCGACAGGCCTTTAGTCATCGTAACGGCTGGCGTCGGACCGTTTTTCGGCATGCTCTCCCTCTTCCACGCCGGCTAGTTTCAATAATTCTTCTTGGTTACTGCATGCTTTAGCTTTATCGATTTGCTCCTTAGAGAAATCGGCATAGAAATCTTCTTTCATAAACAAATTCGTTCCTTTAGGGGCAACATCATATCAACCGTTTGTCACAAAAATGCCACAGAATAGACGCAAAACCCAATCTTTTCTACCAAATATAAAGACCGCACGCTGGCGGCCTTTATAATAAGTAATGATAGGGTTATTTACATCGAGAGCTCGTCGTCATCTTCAAGAATAAACGCCTTATCCAAGTCTTGTTGCTTGCCGAGGGCATTTTCATTCTCGGCCTCGTTATCGGGGTTGAGAAGATCGACTTCCTTCTCCGAGATGATGAGGCCAACCTTGCCTTTAACACCCGTGTTGATGGCGATATCGATATCTTCCTTGATTTCGCTTTCTTGACGGTCCAATTCGTCGCAAGTATCGATGACCGCTTCGACCAAGGTGCTTCTCTTCAGCGAAGTACCCTTCATATCGGCGAGGGAGTTGTAGCCTTGGCGATGCTTATGTTCACGGTAGGCTTCGGCCTTAGGCTTCAAGATATCCTTTCTCATATAGTTTGGATGTTCTGGATTATTGAAATCTTTGAAGGCCTGGATGAATTCGGTCCACTCTCTCGAGGTGGAACGGAGGAGGTTACGCTCGAACCAACCGCCCTTATGGTCTTCTTCGATTTGGTTGGCATCGAAGATCATGTTGTTGAGCTTATGGGAAATACGGGATTGGAACTGTTCTGCATATCGGTCTTGGAAAACTCTGTTGATGCTGCGGATTTGGAACATTTCCTCTTTGCTTCTGGTTTCGATTTCGACGTTTGGATCCTGGGCTCCGAAGATACGGTCAAAGCTGACTTCTTCTTTTGCGCCCGTTTGAGGATCGGTGTGGACGGCTTTGTATTTCAGGAAGAACTCGGGATCGTTGATATTGATGCCACGGTCGACGAAATGCTGGAAGAACGTATGTGGGCTTTCAACATTGGCCAAAGCGCTGAGTTTCATGTTAATGAGCTCGGTCAATTCCGGATTGGGATTGCCCAAGAAGAGATCGCGATTCGCCATGACCGCCACATATTGCTCCGTGGTAAGTGATGGGCAAGCGAGGGCTTCAATACCGTTAGTCTTGACCACGTTGCCAAACTCATTCAACGTTTCAAAAGGTTTCCTTATCGTCATGACAGAATCGTGAAGCATCTTCGTCGCATGGGCTTCGTCTGGGTTTACGACCGATTGGAAAGCATAACCGAATTCGCAAAGAGCGGTATTCTCCATGTAGAACTCCGCTTGAGCTTGTTTATCATCGCCCAAAACATAGACATGTTGCGGATTAAGCTGGAACAGTTTGTTCACCTCGCGATAAACAAGCTTATCGGGGTTACGAATGTATTCTTGGTAAATCTTTTCGTTGTAAGCTACATTTTTAGGATCGTCGCCAAGTTTTAAGCAATATTTAAAGGTTCTGTTGAGCGGGTTGTTACGAACTTGGTTCAGGCCATATTTGGTTTCGAGATTCGCGATGATGGCTTCGCGTTCTTGTTCGCGGCGCTTGTTCTCCTCGTTCATGCGATAAAGCGCGATTGCTTGCGGTTCTTGAAGTCTCGCTTTGATGGCTTCGTCTTCGTATTTCAAGACCCCGCCGAGGGTTTCGTTCATCTTATCGACAAGATAATGGTGACGCTGGATGATCGCATCGATCTCTTTTTGAGTTAAGGGTGTGTATTCAATCATAAACGGTCCTCCAAATTTGTTTCTGCCATATTTATAACGCATTCGGTGCAACAGATGTGCCACGAATTTGGTAAAAACACCTACGAAATGAGGAGAAAAAGGATTATTCTGCCGCCTGTGTTTCGTTCTTTTCAGAAGTAGGCTTCTGGAATTGAAAGAGAACTTTCTGTTCCCATTTCCCCTTCTTCCAGTGGATGACCATAATTAATCCACGGACGCATCGTCCATCGCTAGCCCGATATACGCGCCGATGACACCGAGGTTCATGACGACGCCAAACGCCGTTATCGTTGTAAGACGCTGTCTAGATTATTTCAGCCATTGCTTGAGTCCCCACTTCTCCAAGCTCCATTCTTCCATATAGGCGTTGCATTCATAATCGATGTAATAAAGCAACCCATCTTTGCACACAAAGTTGGTGGGATAATAATCGATGTTGAGGCCTTTGCTTTTCGCTAGATCCGCCATCTCCTGAAGCTGAGGGATATATTCCGCGACCGAGCGTTTTTCCTTAAGAAGGTCGGCGATGACATCACCTTCGATATATTCCTTGATGATGACCTCATTCTCCGTGTCAATATCCACGATCTTTGGAATGCGTATGCCTGTATCTAGCAACCGTTGATAATCGTTTCTCTCAGCTTCGATTTTGTTGCCGAACTGATAATAGTTGCAGGGCTCATGATGAATTTGTTTGAGTACGTATTCTTGGCCATCGGCTTTAACCAAATAGGAATAGCCACCTTTCCCTTTGCCTAAGAATTTCTCCACCTTATAGGTAACCCCATTAACGATGCGTTCCCCTTTTTTCCAATAGAACGAGAAATGGTGTTTCTTGGTGAAACCTAACCGCTGATAGAAGTCTTGATCGGAGACGACAATGGCCCTGCTGGCTCCGCGTTGTCTCGCATGATTCAAGGCCTCATAGACAGCAGCCTTCCCTAATCCGAGCTTACGGCAGCCCGGTATGACGCAGACCGGTTCTACATAAGCATAGTCCGTTCTTTTGTCGTACCACGTGGATGCGCTAGCCACGGCCTGTCCTTCCTTATCTCGGACGAGAATGCAAAGAAACGGATCAAAATGTGGCCGTTTTGCATCAGTTTTCTTGTATTGCTTTAAAAATTCCTGCTTATCCTCACCATGATCGAAGCCCTGCCAGAAAAGCCATTCGATTTCTTGAGGGTTTTCCTGCGCGTCAAAAGTCTCCATCGTAAAGCCTTCAGGCAAGGTGACGGGGTAGTCTTCTTTTAACTCGATTTCGCAAACCGTTTCCTCAGCCTCCTCCTTAAAGAAGCCCTGTCTGATGGCCTCTTCCGTTTCCACTCGGTTATGATCATGGAAGGCGACACCTAACCCTTGATCGTCCTTTAGATGATCATAGGCGTAATTTAATATTTCAGGATAAAGGGCTTGATGCTCGGGGAGCACTCCGACAAATGCCTCGCCGAAAAACATGTCAATAAGCGCGGCCCCGACGATGCGACCATCTTCGAACCATAAACCCATCTCGCTTAAGAGTTCTTTCTGGGTCAAAGGATGTTCATGCATCCATTCAAACCTCGCCCAGTTCCAGTTCGCGTGGTACGGGCTTTCTCGATTGAGCTCAATAAGAAAATCGCACACTTGCTGATAGTTGCTTGGATGATAATGCTCGAACCGTATCATGATGATATCCTCTCTATAAATCAAAATTTCCTGATAAAAATCGCGTTATTGCGCCCTTTTCAATAAAATAACGTATTTTTATGGAACGCCCCAAAGGCAAACCCGGCTATCGATCCGATGATGATTTTTGTCTTCTTTTTCATGGCTGCCCCTTTATTGTAAAGAATCAACAGGATAATTGGGACATCATCCTGACGCAGAAAAAGCGTTGCCGACAGAAAAGTATCGTTTATAGAATATCGAGGATGGAGTTCGATGGTTTCTAAGAGATCAAAAGAGTTTCGGGATGGCTAAATTGAAACTGAACCGCTTTCTTCGGATTGGTTAGAAGCATCAATACGCCAGGTTCTTTGGTGCCGAATTGAGTCTCGTATTCCAATTTGCGGTATGGAATGAAGCCGCACTTCTCCTGCACTCTCCGTGAACGGCCATTCCTATCAAAATGGCCGGATAAAAGAAAGTCGTAGTCAAGAACGTGGAATAAATAGGTGACGACTACGTTAACCGCTTCGGGCATGAGGCCTCTTCCCCAATAATCTTTGCTAAGGACATATCCAATGGAACGTCCTCGGTAGTCGAAGAATTCGGATAATTTGTCTTCAAGGTCATACTCTTCGACCCCTAAAGAACCGATAACTTTGTAATTCTCTTTGAAGACAATGGCAAAAGCCTTCTTTTCTTCGATAAAGCGATTCAGTATGTCCTTGGATACTTGGAGGGATTCATGGTGGGACCATCCGGCCATCTCGCCCACTCCAGGTACCGAAGCATATTCAAATAGATCGTTTAAATCCGACTCCAGCCATGGGCGCAACAATAGACGTTCCGTCTCAAGGCAAATTCCTGTGACATCAAATTCCGCGTTCATGGGATAAGGATAACACAAGTGCCGATAACTACCAGTTGATGTCCGAGTTCAAATAATGGTCACGCTATCTAGAAAAGCGAGTGTACAGGGTGAATGAGGTTTTAAACACCGCTTCACTTGCCCCTTCGGCAGGGGTCAAGGGAGTGGTTAGATCCTTATCGAGGAAGAATATAGGCTCTGAATCCGGGTTGATATAGAAGGAATATCCCTCGCTGCCGAAATAATCTTTTTGGGTCGTGATGACCTTGCCGTTATATACCGAACATAACGAGTAGGTATAGGCCGCATAAGATTCGTCATACGTGGCCGTATTCTCACCAACTTGGGCGATATGGTAATAACGAGAGCCATGCAGGATAACGGCTCCTTCATATAGCCCGCCGTCTTCCCAAACGATGTCAAACTGGGCTCCCCCTTGGCCATTGTTGATGTGATAAACCTTGCACCAATCATTCTCGCAATAGATGTTCAAGACGGAGTTATCGACCAAAGCAACCAGGTCTTGGGAATAACGACCGAGTTCTTTGCCATTAAGCGTCATGGTGAACTCAGCATCGAAATAACTTGACCCATCATAATAAGAAGGGAACGAGTAGCTGCTATAGTTGTTCATGATTTCCCCTCTGCGGACGCCAAAATCAACGCTCCGATAAGGAGATAAGATGCCGTTGATATACGTATTTACGGTTAACGTAACGTAATCAATTATCGAATTATCTCTGCAATACAGGGTTATTTGTTCTGCTCCAAGGGTGATTTCTTCCTCTAAGCCCACCATGGTGCTGCAAGTCGAATCGCGGTAAAGAACGTAGTTAAAGATGGCGCCGCCTTTGACGCTAGCCCCAATCACGTCAGTGTAGGTGAACAGTTCTTGTTTGGTGTTCGCGTCGATGACCACGATGCTGCCCTGGGTCTGAACTTGGGAATTGACCCGACGGTAAATAGATAAGCCATCTCTGGCCACGATCTCTCCATGAATCGAAATCGCGCACCCGGGGTCTTCGAAGTATTCGCCTTCACCAAAGGTGCCGATTACATTGATGATTTCACCATCGTCGAATTCATAAGAATCCACAAGTTCAGGAATACCCGTCTGAGCGTCGACTTCGTATAAATATACGGTGACTCGTTGAGAAGGCTGGCTGCTACTGCTGCCTCCGCCTTGTCCACCGGAGAGGATTTCGCTGATGCTCCCTTTCATAAACGTGAAAGAATGGATGGTTATCGTCTGGTTCGAGCCACTCTTGTCGATAAGGATAAGAACGTCGACATTGTTCACCGTCGCGTAAAAGGCACTATTCTCGCTGATGACCGCCCATCCCGAATACGAACCAACATATTCTTTATAACTACGGCTGAAATCATCGCTGCTAAATTCGCCTTTATCTAATTGAATCTCATAAGACCTAGAGGACCCGGAAATAATATAGGGAACCAGGGCGTCCGCGCTGATTTGGCCACCGCTTACGTGTTCCACAACCGCGGCAATCGCCGAAGCGCTTTGATAAGTTTGCTCCTTATAAGAAGAATACTCGCCCGTATAATCATTCCCGTTTGCAATGAGGATGGGGTCTTTGCCTTCCGATTGTTTATCCGTTTTGCTGATGACAATCATATCCGTCCCACCCATCCGGATGATAGCTATTCCATAATCGGGTTCGCCGTTGGCGGTTGGATGCAAATATAAGCTATGGTCGCCTTCTTTGATTTCGGTGAAGCCATTCTCCGATAGGGTTCTTCGGTACCGTTCAAAGTCATCGCTTTGTTGATTGAGGACAGTGATGACATAGAAATACGAATTAGACTCATCCGAATAATCCCTCGATACACTGAAGGTCGCGGTTTTGCTTAAGAAGCCGGGGACTCCTTGATAGCCATCCTCGATGAGTCCTTGGGTCGGCCAAGAAGCGTCTACCCTTTCTTGATCCCCGCCCTCCTGAGGGTGTTCCTTCGCGCCGGTATAGACGATGTTATACATCAAATCACGTCCATAGATACCGGAGAACTCATCAAAGCAGGTTTTTAAAATCGGTTGGGGAGTTGCGGGCTTTTTGATATAGTCCTTGTATTGAATTTCGGTTCCGTTAACGCCTAAATCGTCGCAAGCGATGCCGATAGCTTGGCTAGCCTTGTCATCGCCAAGTTGGTTTCGTTGGTACCTTTTTCCGTTTTTATATAATTGGATGGTCGGCTTGCATTGGAAGCCAACGTCAGACAGATAGTCCGTGAACGAAGGATGCCCGGCGTCGATGACGACCGCCTTATTCGCGCTATAGCCAATCTTGCCCCACTCCGTAATCGCGTCGGAAGAGACATTAACGTAATCAAATTCAGCGGAAAAATACTTTTCTTCATCGACATTAAAGTCACAGCAATCATCCAGGGCGAACAACTTTAGTTTATAGTTCGCGTCCGTCTTCTTCATGTCATAATTCAGGAGCATCTCCGCGTACATGGCTTGATGATGGATATCGCTGCCATGGGTATAGTTGACATCGAATAACGTCTTACAGTTGATGAGATCGTTCTCGTCGATGCTGATGTAAAGCGAGAAGTTCAAGGAATAGTCTTGCTTATATGCGGGCTCGGCAGTTTCTTTGCCTGTGGAGAAATCATAGTAGATATTACCGGTGATGGTCTGCTGATACTTGACCCCAAAATCAAAACCACTACCGATTTTCTCCAATGTCTTCTTTATATATAGGAATTGGATCATCGGAGGCTCGTCGTATTTAAAGTCCGGCTCGCCGGAGGCACCATCGGTGAAAACGCCATAAATGGCGCTTAAAGCATCGGCTTCGCTCCGTTTTCCTTTTGGCGCTATTTGGGTGGCATACCGATTCGCGCCTTTTTGGTTCTTTAACGATTTTTCCACCCCATTTAGGGCATACTGCACTTTCTCAAATTGGGTTTCTGGCAGCCTGTCATTCGAGGCCTGCCCGCAGCCAATAAGAAACGACAAACATAGCGATAAAGTGAGAATTAGTCCACGTTTTTTCATAAGTCCCCTTTCCTACAAACGCAAGAATAAACGACGGCTAACAACTAATTGCTCCTCACAAAACCTGACTCCAGGCTAAGAGAAGACAGAATCGACTATGATGGGGATGGAGCAAAGACGGTTATCGCATCTATGCTCCTTAACGGCACCTGCATTATAACCTTCTATATATCAGTGTCAAATTTAGAGACTTATCGAAAACTCGGCATACTGGTTGATGGAACAAACTCCGCGATTCCGATTAAATATAAATGTCGTTATATTCCCGTACCTTAAAAGCGGTTTTTTGCAAGGTTTTACTATTAAATCTCGCCTTTTTTCACCAGAGAATATTCGATATGGCTCCCCTTATCATCAAAGACAAAACTATAGAGCCCAATTCTTTCGATCTCGCGAAGCTGCAGCTCTTGGTAATACTGTCGCGACTCGATCTGCAACAAAGCATTTTTCGCGTATTGTTTTTTTCTTTCCTCGCTAAGGACGCCCTTATACTTTTTTAGCTCGATGACCGCTCCAAAGCGTTTATCTTTTTTGGGTGAAATCAAAATATCGCATCTACCGAATCGGTTGATGACCTCACTTTTGACAATATGAGTTGAAAAGAGAACAGCTAGGATACCTGTTACCAAGACCTGGTAGTCTTTTTCCTTCGTCAGGTCGTAATAAGAGAACGAAGAAAGAACATATTTGGTAATAAGGTCGGCTATTTCGTCCGCTTCCCCTTTTTCTATGGCTGTTTTAAGACGATGCGCGAGCAAGATAGACTCGTTGTTTAGATTCCTATCCACGATTTCTCTTTGAATGGCGGAGCTGATTTCCAAATTAGGCACGACCGCCTTCCACCTCTCGCCATCGTGCGAAGCGGAAAGGTAGCCAGCTTGTACCAAAAACGAAAGGAACGTGTTAAAGTCGGCGCGGATATCGCGATAGGAAACAGCGCCTTGAAAGAAGAAACTGTCCTCGGGGTTATCTATAGCGAAATTCAGCTTTTCAATAAGGCCGGGGTTTTGAGAAACAAATGCCCTAATCGCATTGTTCGCGCCCGTGCTCACCCAATAAGGGACAAAGGCTTCTTTGTCGACGAAATTCAAAACCGACCATGGATTTAGCATGTTCAATGGTCCGTATCCGCCATACCACTCTTGAATCCGCTCAAATGGGATCGACAAAGAGAAATGATTCAGCATTTCCTGCACTTCCTCGCGCGTGAAGCCAAAGTATTGGCTTAAGTCTTTTTCGGTTATTGGAAAAACGGTAAGGTTATTTAAATCAGAAAAAATGGATTCTTTTGCTATTTCCAAAACGCCGGTCAGCACGGAAAAGAAAAGATCTTTGTTTGCTTTTAGAAAGGAAGAATAGAATTTCCGAAAATATCCAATGACTTCGTCATAATACCCATTATCAAAGGCGTTTTGAATGGGCGTGTCGTATTCGTCCACCAAAATAACGACCTTCTTTTGATAATGCCGGTAGAGCCAATGGGAAAGGGTCTCAACGGCCGTAATATAGTTCCAAGGGTCTTTGTTAAATCCATTGGCCAAATCGGCGTATTCTTTCCTTTCCGCTTCGCGAAGGAAAGGACTATCGCCCAATTCCGGGAACGCTCGATAGCACTCGACAACGAGGCCCCTAACACCATCCAGCATCAAAGCAGGGCTCTCGTCGGGCAGATTTTTCATATTGATGTGAATGACGGGGTAAATGTTGGCGGCATCAACGTATTTTTTTCCCGCTTGAAAAATCTTCTTGTCATTGAAATAAGTGTTGCCGCGTTCTTTGATGTTGAAATAGTAGTCTATCATGGAGAGCGTGAGACTTTTGCCAAAACGTCTAGGCTTAGTAAAAAGGACGTTTTTCCCAATCAAATAATCCAGGATATCCTTGATGATCAATGTCTTGTCAACATAATAGTAATTACATGCGACGGCGAAGTCCTCGATTCCAATAGGTAAATTTTTCATATTGAGCCCTCTGTTTTCTATATTTTAGAAAATCTTCAAGTACCAATCAATCAAATACCACAGATTTACCAAAGGGTTACCAAAAATTACCAAGCGTTTACCAAAAATTACCAAAGGGTTACCAAAGCAAAATCCATACGCGCTCCCAAGCGTTTTCTCGATTATGAGTAAGATCAGATTCACACTAATCCAAGAATCGTCGCAGCCGATCTTTTTGATGAGCCAATGACTTCTTTAGTGACTTAGGATAAACGAGTTTGAGCGGCGCCTGTTTGCCCATGTCGTTCTCTATAACTTAAAGGCCGTCTCCGAATCTAAGGCGGCTCACATGGCGTGTAGAAAAACGTCAAGAAATCAGACAGCAGATTATAGAGCAAAACGAATACGTGGGCCGAAAGTTACAACTAAATGCCAAAATCGCCGCAAATCGCGCCGCATTTTTTGCAGACATATTTGTCTAGATTTGATTCTTCCGTTCCTTTAAATACGTGTTCTTTTGTTCCGCAGTTGGGGCAAGCTGGGGCACACAAACTGCCGCCAGAAACAGCTTCCAATTGCTCGTCTGTGAGTTCCACACCCTGCGCTTTTGCCAATTGCAGTATTTCTTCGTTATTCTTGCAACTCTTCAGTTTAGCAATTTGCTCGTCGTTCAAACCTTTTAGCAATTCAGATCTCATTGTCGGCAGTCTCCTTTTTCTGTTCCCATATTAACACAACGGGGATTACAAATGCGTTAAAAAATGCCAGCCCATATTGAAACTGGCATCCATTGGGTAAGGGAAACCTTTCAACGGTACTTCACGCCAATGAAGTCTAAAGACCGTCTCCGAAGCCAAAACAGCCCATCTAAAGTGAGAAGGGAATTCGGAGGGAAATAGTTGTCTATTATGAGCCGAAATGGTTAAAATTCGGCATAGCGTTGGAAATCGTTTCCATAGGATGACAGATCGCCTCATAACGTATTAGGAGGTAATGAAGATGAATAAGAAATTACTGCCTATAATTCTATTTCCCTTAGTTCTTTCCATCGCGTCATGCGGTGGAAACGAAGGAAGCAAAGGCACGAGCAGTGATTCCGTTTCCGAGAAGACGGATGTTCCATCTTCCGAAATGACGTCTGATTCGTCTTCTGAAAAGACATCGGATCCTTCTTCATCCGCGGCAACAATTCCGAATCAAGAAGATGTGGATAATCTTAAATCATTCTTAACAAAGCAAGATTTATCGCCGTTTAATGAAAAGGCCTATTTTTCCCAATATCAACAAAACTTTACCGTCTACACGAACCACATGGATGACGATGGCAAATCGATTGATTTCTATAACTATAGAGGATCGGGTAACTTTGGCTATTATTACAATGTGGATAAGGAAGTCTATGAAGAAACCATCAAAAAAGAAGGCCTCAACACGTTTGACATCATGTGCCAAGGACTGGGGTATTATGGATTGACTCAATACGCTACGATCAATTCGTTTTTAAACGATGAATACGAAGAACGCGAAGACAATGAACGCTTCACTTACATACAGCAATTACAGGCGCTATTTGATGATGCCAATCTTCAAATTGATAACATGTACTTATTCTCCGATTTTAATGATGACGAAAACACGGATTACCGTTTGTTTAACGGAATCATCGATAAAGAGACCTTGTTTGGCGCTTATACAACCGCGGCCTTAAGCAACGTTTTCTCTCGAGTGAATATCTATGACGGGCCAGGTTATTGCGAAACCATTGACGAATTGTATTACCAAATCTGTCTTACGTTATTGGAAAGTGGCGATAAAGAAATCAGCGACTTTATTCTCAACAATGAGGTTGTCTATGCCGAATCCGACAAATATTCGGAGCTATCCTTCGCATTAAAGGAAGATAAATATATCGAGCAATTAATCGATAACGATGTTCTTCCCGGCACCATTAAAGGAACTTTATTTTTGGACAAGGAAACCAAGGAACTCGATAGCTTTGAGTATCGCATCATCCATTTCGAAGAAGAAACCGATCACAACGAAAACTTCATCCGTACGGCGTCCATGGATTTTAAAGTAGAAGGCTATTCTCGCCATGGCAAACACGAAGAAGACCCCTTCCTGAGCGAAGAGCCCGTCGTGTATACCGATGCTCACGAATTCATGGACCAAATTGTGGCACAAGTCCTTCCAAACATCGCAAACTAAACAATCTGAACCATCGAAAAGACCCGCAATTTGGTCTTTTCTTATGTCTTGGGGTCTTAGGTTCCTTATAGTTCCCTGACCGGTTTGTTGAAGAAGAGAATCAAGGCGATCAGCAAGAACCCGCCCGCGCAGACGCCAACTAGGCCCAGCGAGCCAATATAAGTAATTGCCGTGCCGCCGAGCAAAACCGCTAAAGGAATCAAACCTTGGCTGCCGATATTGAGAACGCTGCTGACTTTGCCGAACTTATCTTTATCGATGATGCGCATCATCGCGGTGGATGAGGGAACGTTAATCGTGACCAGCAACACCCCAATAAGGAAGGAACCAAGCAGCATGATGATCAAGAAAGCGTTAAGGTTGATGATATTTTGGTTGAAAAGTAGGTATAACCCCGCCAAAGCGACAAACACCAGCGAAACCGCCAACGTCGACCAGCGGATAATGCGGTTCGACTTCTCGAACTGTTTGATGCTGGATAAGACGATGCCGGTGATCAACGAACCGACACCCACCAGCACCGAGAAGAACGAACTCCACATCTCCGGCTTCAAATTCTCTTGGAACATATAGTTGCCGCTAGCGACATCGGTGGAGACGAAATAGGGTACGAAGTTCTCCGAAAACGGAGCGAAGAAGAAGTTAATGAACAAGATACAGATCATCAACGCCAAGATAGATTTGATCGATGCGATGTATTGAAACCCCGTCTTAATGTCGCCAAAGACGGCTTTTACCGTCAGTTTTTCCTCTCGCTTTTCAAATTCGGAATGGTACTTGATGAACATTTCCGAAATGGCGCTAAGGATGTAACAACCGCCGACGACAAAGAACAATACATTGATGGAGACGAAGGAATATAAGACCCCCGCCAACAGGATGCCAAATATCGATTGAAAGCTATTCAATATGGAGAAATACGATTGCGCTTGTTGGAAGGAATCTTCGTCCACGATTTGGGGCAACAACGCGCTTGATGCCGGAGAGAAGATACCCGCGATGGCATTAAGCAATATCGAGATAATGAATAACGACACCACCTGCCCCGTCGTGGATTTGATGACGAACATCAACAAAAAGGTAAACCCGATGATGATCGCTCCATTTAGGTAATCGCAGATGTACATGATTTTCGCCTTGTTAAACCGATCGCTGATCACCCCGCCGAACAACGTGACGATGCAAAACGTCAAACCTCCTGAGGCCAAATATAAGCCTTGAAGCAATGCATTATTGTCGGTGATTTTTAAAATGTGGAAACTCACCGCGAACGAATAGAATAAGGCCGCGACATTGGATACTAGGGCACCTAAAAACGTCAATGTGAAATTCTTGTTGGTGAAAACGTTCTTTTTCTTGGGTTGTTGTTCGTTATTCGGCTCATTCATATATCAGTTCTCCTCAAAGATATCCTGGTAAAGTTCCATGGCTTTCGCATAGGCCGGCTTATCGTTTTTTAAATACTCAATTTCCCGTAGAAGATCTTTCTCGATTTCCCCGGTGTTCGTCGAAAATGTGACATCTTGTGTCGCGAAGAATCTCAAACCACCCTTGAGGTGCCGATAGCCCAATACTCTTTGACGGTTGTCTTTCAAGAAGCCGTATTCTGCTTCATAGCCAAGACCCACGATCTTTTCGCAAGCCGCCTTGATGAACGTGAAGACGAAAATCAAGTCGATTAACGCCTCCTCGCTCTTGCCGATGGACGACACAAACTCGATGAGCCAGTTCACCAGTTCCAAAGCATCCACGTACTTGTTGTTTCGTAGATGAATGATAATTTGAATGGCGCTGCTATTAACGACAGAACCTATCGCTTCTAAGAAGCTGTCGGTGATGATCCGTTCCGCTGCTTCGCTATTCCCCAGTTCCAGTTCGCATTGAGACAGAAATTGTGCTGCCCCATAGACCTTATTCTCCTGAATCCACGCTTTTGCCAAATCGTATTTCTGGGCGCTGATATAGTAAGAAGCGATGCCCCGATAAAGATCATTTAACGAGACATTGAAAGGGTTATCGATTTGATAAACCGCAATCGCTTTTTTGTAGTATTGGATAATGAGGTCGTTAAGTTCAGGTTGATGATGGAAGCCGTTATAGTCTTGCAAATACATCAACACATACCCGAGCAAGACGAAGTTATTGCTATTCTTTGAAACGATGAGGCGGATCTCGTCAATGCCGATGTCGTATGTTTCCGCTTCGATGGCCTTTTTGACTCGTTCAATGAAGTTATTGACCGACGTGGAGGCGAGATCATATCCAAGCAAATAGTCAATCGACACGCCGAAATAGATCGCCAAGTCCTTCAACCGGTCAATGTCGGGAGTGGACTCGCCTCTTTCCCATTTCGATATCGCTTGTCTTGACGTGCATAGAACGTCCGCGAGTTCTTCTTGGGAAACTTTCTTTTCTTTCCTTAGGTTTGCAATTCTTTCGCCGAGCATATTGTTGGCCTCCCTCATATTTAGCCACAGTAATTGGACTCATTCGATACCATTGTAGTTGCTTTTATAACATGATTCCGCAACGATTGGTTGCGCTCATGATTAAAGTAGGCCAAGTTTTCCCTTGGCCATCTGGGTTATTGTTCCTCTCCCGCCTCGCCAAGTCCGGCCATCTGCTGTAGGCGGACGCCACCCTTTTCGGTGCGTCCGGAAACGCGGAAGGAGGGCCAAAACGCAAAAAAGCGTGACATTTCGGCGGCAAAAAAGAATGACGGCGGGAAACCTGTTCGCGACCCGCGGCGTTTTCCTACCCACCGCTATAACTCATGCGTTTGTCCTGGAAAATGGAACTTACAACCTTGGAAAAGAGTTGATTATAATTATAATATAAGTATAAAAGATTTACGTTTCGAGTGGGAAGAAAGGAAGGCCAAGACGGTATTCTATGACGATGCCGCTTTGGTCATCGCGGACCCGGACAATTCCGAGACTGAGGATCGCTTCGTCATCCTTGGCTTCAGCGCCAACGCGAGGATCCTGGTCGTCTGCCATTGCTACAGGGACAACGAAGGCGTCATTCGGATCATCTCGGCCAGGAAAGCCACAAGGAACGAAGCGAGTCATTACAGAAGGCGAGGAAAGGAACATGAGGGAAGAATACGATTTCAGCAAAGGGAAGATGAACCCCTATGCCAAGCAACTCAAGAAGCAGGTGACGATTAAACTCTCCGAGGAAGCAATCGCCTATTTCAAGGCGCAGGCGAAGGATACCGGCATACCGTATCAGACGCTCATCAACCTCTATCTGACGGACTGCGCGAGAAGTGGCAAGCGCCTTGCGATATCCTGGAACTAATCTACCGGTGAGCGCATATTTCGGCTGACCTTGCACCCGCATCACGCTCCACCAAACGAAATTGTCTCGGCGCCGTCGAGACTTTTCCGCACGAGTTTTGCGTATTTTTCAGTAGAGCACATTAGTGTTTATTAGACGTGCGAAAAGACAGGGGGCACCTTGGGCATTTAAAAAGCGTCCCTTGGAAGAGACGCTAGTTTTTTCGGAGTTATTTGGCGGCCTTGCCACAGTCCTTATCGAATTCGTGTAAGCCCAATCCGCCATCTTTGGCAAAGAGGTCATACTGATCGAGGAGCTCTTTGGAATGTCCTTCCTCTTCGACCTGCTCGTTGATATACCACGACATGAAATGAGTGACAATGGGATCGCCGGCTTCTTTTGCCTTGGCATAGATGGCCAGGATGAGGGAAGTGACGAGTTTTTCGTGTTCCAACTGATAGGCGAGAGGTTCGCGTAGGTCTTTGTAGACCTTGTTGGGTGCATCGATCGGTTTGAGACGGAAGGATTCGTCACGGTCATGGAGGAATTCCATGAATTTCTCCGCATGCTCGACTTCTTCTTTGGCTTGCTTCTCGAACCAAGCGTGGAGGCCATGGAGGCCCTTGGATTGATAGAACTCGGCGATATCGAGGTAAATATAGGCACTCCAGAGTTCTTTGTTGATTTGATCTTCGATGAGATCGCGTAGCTGTTTATCCATAAACGGAATATGTCCTTTCTTGTTGGCCATTATTATAAAGCTTAAGAAGACGATCTTGGGCTCGATTTCTATTTCGTAATAAGTCAAAACGTCATCTTTTGAATGGAAAAAGCCAGCCCTTGCATCACGATTGCCCACTACCCAAACCACTAGAAAGCCTTTTTGTAGAAGATGTTGGAATCATGCTTAGCAATCATAGTTGAGGTCAAATGCGCCGCAAAAGGCGTGTATTTTCCCCTTTAAAACGAAATAAGGAACGAAATAAGGCGATTGAAATCTTATTTCGTTCTAATTTCGCTTTTTACCACAAAGGTTTTCTTGCAGAAAGCGATTCCATAAAGAATGCCGTCATAGCCTGATTGCAAATAGCCCTGATGGATGATTTGCTTAATCGCATTGTTTGCCTCTAACTCAAGTTTTGAATGATCTGCGTCTACAAGCCTTTTGACTTCGATAATAATTTGAGGGCCTTTGCTTTTTGGAAGCAAGATAATGTCGCTTCGGCCGTTACCAACTTCATATTCCGAACGCACCTCGTAACGATCTCCCACATAAGCGAGCATGCCCAGAAGCAAGCCATGATAAAAATCTTCCTTGTAAGAAAGGAGATTAGACACACTTGTTTTAATAAATGCGTCTAGGATTCTCTCAATGCCATCGATATCTGCTGTTTCTAGCGATTGGACCAGCGCATTTTGAGAAATGTGCCCTCCTTTTTGAACATAACTAAGTATTTGCTCTTCAAAACAATGCCTCGCCTCCTTGTTTGGAACGAATAGACCGGCAGATTCATCGATGCTTAAGTAGCCGGAGGAAAGCAGAATCGGCCAAATTGCGTCGGCATTGGTCTCTAAATCTTTATATGAATGTTCTTCTTGAGTAGGGAGGCCATATAGTGTCTCCCCCGCCATCAGTCTTGTCAGGAAATCGATCGTTGCCGGATCGCGATTTTCCAAAATCGATTGAATGATTGCGTTGTTAGAAGTGTTGGCCCAATAGTAATCGGCGCGGTAGCGATTGTTGACATAATTGGCAACAGACCATGGATTGAATACCTTTTCCATCCCGAAACGATAGCCATCATAGTATTCCTTCGCCTCGTCAAAATGGTCCAGCGCGCGCAACTGCCTAAATAATGATTTTGTTTCTTCTTCCGTGAAGCCAAAATACGATGCATATTCAAGGCTTCCTACTCCGTTAATCTTTGCGGAGTTGAATCCAGAGAAAACGGATTCTTTTGCCATTCTGCTAACTCCAGTCAGCACTGCAAAGAAATATTTCGGATTGTCCTTCAACGACAAGCCCAAAAAATTCCTAAAGAATGAGACGGTCTTATCGTATTCGCCATTTAAGTAACTAAATTGCATGGGCGAATCGTATTCATCAATTAGGACAATAGGGGGCGTTACGAAACAGGAAATCAGCCTTCTAAGGGATATCTCGACATCTCCAACCTTGCTGTCGCCCCTCCCCAAGGAAGCAAAGAAATCCTTATCGTCATTGTCTAATGTAAGGTTCTTTTTGTTTTCTTTATAAGACTCATAAACAAGCAGGCCAACTTTTCGAACAATATCTTCGAATGGCGAATCCATCCCCAAAAACGGAAGCGCGATGACTGGGTACTTTCCCTGGTGGCGTGAGGTGATATCCGGATAAGCGGAAATCGCTTTGCCATGGAATAAGTCGTTTCTTTCCGGATGTCCCGATTCAAAGAAGCAACGAATCATGTCAAGGTTTAACGATTTTCCGAAACGTCTTGGTCTAGTAAATAAAGTTATTTTCGTTTGAGAGAACAAAAGATCGCGGATTAGCAGAGATTTATCAATAACAATGCTGTTCCTGACAGCCTCTTCGTAAGTCAACCCTAAGGGAAGTAAGGAGGCGGTTTTTTTCCTCTCTCTTGTCCTTTTTGGGAGATGTGCATTTTCAGGAATCATCCAAGTTCCATCCTGTTTTACCGCGCCTTGAAGATCGCCACGAGAACACATTTGTTGAAGTCTTCTTGGAGTCATGCCCGTTATTTCAGCTGCTTGTTTTAGAGATAAGTAATTCATAACAGCATTATACACGGAACGAAATAGTGAACGAAATAAGATGATAGAAATCTTATTTCGTTGCTTATTTCGTTTTAAAGGTACACGTAATGCACGTAGAGAGTTGGTCGAGGGTCACTACATATTGTCTAATTTTTGAGCGGGTAAATCGTTTTTTTTACCTCCATCTTTACGATAAAATGGAATAGAACATAGAATCGACAATTCGTTTCTTTTGAAGCGAAATGCCCAAACCACCTCGATAAGAAAAGGAACCACAGCATATGTTTGATTGGTTGAAATTTGACGAAGAGAAATTAAAAGAACAAAGACGGCAAATTGACTCTTTGCAAAAGCGTCTTGCCGATGCCATAAGCGCACAAGAGACCATTCGAGAAAAACCGGTCTATGTTCTCCCAACCGAAGAAGAGATACAAGAATTTTCAAGGATTCCAATTCCCAAACAGGGTAGAGACGCGATCGAAGTGGAAGAAGAATTGATGAAATACGTCTTCTCGAAGCAAGCGCTGATTCAGCATCCCAGATTCTTCTCCTTCGTTTGCTCCGCCATTTCGCCCTATTCCTTAGCGGGGGCAATTTTGACGGATCTATATAATCCAAACGCCGGCTCATTCAACCTTTCCCCATGTGGCGGCATTATTGAAGAAAAAATGTGTGCCTGGATGGCGTCATTTGCTGGGTATCCTGAAGATACGTGTTCTGGCGTGTTCTTATCGGGTGGATCCATTTCGACGATGTCGGCAATTATCGTCGCGAGAACCAACAAACTAGGTGAATATGGCATGCCGAAGGGGGTTGCCTATCTTTCCGATCAAGCCCATAGTTCGGTGAAAAAGGCGTTACGGATGTTAGGCTTCCGCCACGACCAAATTGTCATCCTCCCTTCGGACGATGAATTCAAAATGAACGTCAAAGCTTTAGAAGAAGCGATTATCAAAGACAAAAACGAAGGGAAAATACCGTTCTTGGTGGTAGGTACATTGGGAACCACGAACACCGGAACAATCGATCCTCTTTCCGAAATCGGGGATATTGCCCAAAAATATAACCTATGGTTCCACGTCGATGGCGCTTACGGCGGTTCCTCGTTAATTTCACCCATTTATCGCAATTACTCTAAGGGTATTGAAAAATCAGACTCGCTAACATGGGATACGCATAAATGGTTAATGCAAACCTATTCCTGCTCTGCCCTTCTAGTAAAGAATAAACAAACTCTTCTCGATGCCTTCGTTGAACATCCCGAGTATCTTGAAGATATTTCCTCTTCCGACCACCTCGATGGGTGGGACAAAGGGCCAGAGATGTCTAGACCTAACCGCGCGATTAAGCTTTGGTTCACCGTCCAAGCGACTGGAACTCAGCTCCTTGAAGAGTTAATTGAATACTCCTTCTATAATGCGAAGATGGTCGAACGGGAACTGGCCCAAAAGGAAAACTGGGAAATCATTTCGAAGCCAAGCTGCGGAACCATTAATTTCCGATACGCGCCCAAAGGACTATCCCTGGAAGAAACGAACAAATTAAACTTGGATATCACCAAAGAATTAAACGACACAGGCTATGCCTATATCGTGACAACGACCCTTCATGACATGAAAACCATCCGCATGTGCATGATTAATGCGAACTCCACCGTCGAGGATATCATGAGTACGATTGAGCAACTCGATAAAATCGCGAAGAAATTAACCAAAGAAATTTCAAATAATTGATTGGGTATTGCAGGGATTTTGTGATTTTGTGAAGCAAAAATGCACGCTTCCGAAGAGGCGTTATCTCGTTTTGGGAAGTTCCGTTTTCACGTATCCATGTATTCTTGCTAAAACAAAACCCAACATCGCTCGTTGTCCTCTGAGGATGTATCGGCATAAGGGTCGATGCCCACAATACTTGTTGTTGCCTTAGAAAACAGTTCTTTTATAAATACTCTAGCGTCTAAATATTCGCCGTCGAAGAAAGCCTTTTCTAAGTCCGGGATATGTTCTTCCTCGATTTTGGTCAACCTCGAATCGATACTTTCAACCTTATTTAGCAGGTTAATGTAATTCTCGTTGGTCACAAGAGCGCGGCTACTATCAACTCCATACCCACGTAACAAATACTCTTTTAGGACGGAGTTCGCCCATTTTCGAAACATAATCCCGGTTTTGCAGCGATTTCACGCGATAACCAACCGAGATAATGACATCAAGGTTATAGGACTCAGTAGTTCTTCTGGCAGTTTTATTTCCCTCTATTTGAACTGTTGCATTTTTAACAACAGTTCGATAACAATGTTAACGTTCAGCGAAAATGTCACATTTTTGAAGATTAGTTATTTTTCCTTTGCTTTCTCAGCAATTCATCCACCTTTTTCTCGCTTTCGGCTTCTTCAATCAGACCTTTACGCCTTTCGCGCAGCATGACGCACGCATA
>JAGAHY010000129.1 GCA_017626815.1 Bacilli bacterium
ATAATAAAAGCAAAATCTTTCACGCACGGAGGCGTACCCAAGTGGCTGAAGGGATCGGTCTTGAAAACCGACAGTGGGGTCCTGCTCCAGCAAGAGTTCGAATCTCTTCGCCTCCGCCACATTGCTAATAGGCTCCTGATACAATCGCGTCAGGAACTTTTTTCGATAAAAACGTCGATGCCATCTTGCTTTTTGATGAATCATTCCGAAGTACCTGCCGCTGGATTGGCCGAGATTCTCGATAAACCTGCCGACAAGAGGCTTTGACTCGCACGCGGCAAAGCCCCAGTCACACACGAATATGGCCACTCACACACGTTTCGACGTCACTCGCACGCGGCAAAGCCTCCATTCGCACGCAGATGTCGCGATTTCGCCTGAGTGTCCGCCAATATGACGGAGACAAGACAATCGGGTTAGGAAAAAGTATAATGGTTGGCATGATGAAAACGTTCGAAAAGGTATTTTTCCATGGGACCTTCCGCGATTATCAGCAAAGGGTTCTCGATAATGCGGACCGTTACCTGTTGAATGGGAAAATCAATATCGTCGCCGCCCCGGGAAGCGGTAAGACCATCCTTGGTCTGGAACTCATTCGCAGATTGAACGAGCCAACGATCATCCTGTCTCCGACGACGACGATCAAATACCAATGGGGCGACCGCTTCGCGAAGAGCTTCCTCGAAGAAGGGGAGGACGTTGACGAATATTTCTCCTACGACCTCCATGAGATTACCCTGATCAACTCCATCACCTATCAAGCCCTGCATTCCGTCATGAACAAGCTGCCCGTGGAGGAAGATGGTGTCGTCATCGACTATTCGGACATAGACCTTTTCGATTTGGTGCGCCGGTTCGGCGTCAAAACCATCTGCGTCGATGAGGCTCACCACCTCCAAAACAAATGGCAGCAGTCCTTGGAACGGTTCGTCGAACAGCTCGGCGCCGACGTCCGCATCATCGCCCTGACCGCAACTCCTCCTTATGACGCCAATGAGTCCGAATGGCAGAAATACGAAAAGGTATGCGGACCGATCGATGAGGAAATTTTCGTGCCCGAACTCGTCAAGGAAGGAACGCTTTGTCCACATCAGGATTACGTCATCTTCAATTACCCGACCAAGGAAGAGAGGGCGGCGTTCTCCCAATACAAGGAGAAGGTGCTGTCCACCATCGACGCGTTGCGACAACTCCCTATTTACGATCGCGTCTACCAAACGATTTGCGATAAATACCACGAGGACCGCGAGATGCTCTTCGAGGAGACCAGCGGCATCATTGCCTTGCTCACGCTTTTGGAAAGCGTCGGCATCGAAGTCGACACGAATATCGTGAAGTCGTTGACCGCCAAGAAAAGCCTCCCCGCTATAAAAATCCCCGTCTACGAAAAGGCGTATCAATTTCTTCTCGACAGCGAATTCTTCCTTTCCGATGAGGAAAAAGAAAAAATCATCGGTGTTTTGAAGAGCTTTTCGGTTCTGGAGAAAGGGCGGATCGTCTTCGATCTCAAGGAAAAAGACAAGCATAAATTGATTAGCTCCGTGGGGAAACTGCGCAGCATCGTCGCCATCGCGGAAGCGGAATCCAAGAACCTCGGGGATGAGCTTCGCATGCTCATCCTGACCGATTTCATCAAAAAGGAGACGATCAAGTATCTCTTTGGAGAGCAGGAACCGACGGAAATCGGTGCAACGACGATCTTCGAATCGCTCGCCAAGTCTAACCCTTCTTACAAGGTCGGTGTCCTTTCTGGCGGTCTTATCATCCTTCCACTGTATTGCAAGGATCTATTGAAGGGGAGAAAGGTCCGGTGCACACGAATTGGGGATAGCGATTTCGCCGAGTTTACTTTCGTCTCCCTTTCCAACAAAGAAAAAGTAGACCTCGTTTCAAAACTATTCGAGGAAGGCGCGCTCAACATCATCATCGGGACCAAGGCGCTTCTTGGCGAAGGATGGGATTCTCCTTGCATCAATTCCGTGATCCTCGCCACCTTCGTCGGAAGCTTCATGCTTTCGAACCAGATGCGAGGACGCGCCATCCGCATCGACAAAAACAATCCCAATAAGGTTTCCAACATCTGGCATTTAGCGACGCTTGAGCCAGATTACGTCTTCGAAGAATCCCTTTTGCAGCGGCTCGCGCTGAAAAGGACAGAGGACCGTGAGACCATTAAATCCTACGATTTCGAGACGCTCGTCCGTCGCTTCGACTGCTTCGTGGGCCCAAATTACGAAACCGGGGAGATTGAAAGCGGAATCGACCGTCTGACCATCATTCGGCCGCCCTTCGACGAAAGGGGAATTGAGACCATCAATGAGGGGATGCTTGCTCTTGCTTCAAAGCGAGACGATACGAAGAGCAAGTGGAGCGATTCTGTGAAGAAGAACTTTAAGCTCGTCGAAGAGGTAGAGGTTCCAAAAGAGAGGACAATCAAGCCATTCCATTATGTGAACATGGCAGGAATCATCCCTCTTTCGATGGGGGAAATCGTGTCAGTCATTTTCTTCTCCACGTGTCTACGGGCTTTGGCGTCGGGAGGGACATCGAATCCAGGACTCCTTTTGGCGGTGGTCATCGCACTTGGAATCATCGGCGCGGCCCTAGGCTTTCTGATCGGCAAAGTCATCTTCAAAATCGTCTCCCATTCCTCCCCGGCCAAGAACATGGCCCATCTAGCTAAGGCGTTGTTGAAGACCTTACAGGAGGCCAGAGTCATCTCTGACCGCGCGGACCTGCGCATCACGGGGAATGATCTTTACGTTGGAATTTACCTGACGAAAGGCTCCATTTACGAGCAGAACGTTTTTAACCGAGCGGTTACCGAGATGCTTTCGCCTATCGATGACCCCCGCTATTTGCTGATTCTCAAAAAGAGGGGAAAACTCGATTCCACCCAGTCTTTCTCCTGTCCGTCTATCCTGAGCCAGAAGAAAGCCATGGTTGAGCTTTTCGCCGAAAACCTCGAAGGAAGAGTTGGGGATTTCGGCATCGTCTATACCCGCAATGAGTTTGGAAGAAAAACACTTCTCAAATGTAGGAAGAAATCCTTCTTGAATGAGAACGATAAGTTAATCAAAAAGAAGAAAAAAGTATCGCCGTACGAAATCGTGGCTCGTCGAATCATCGGCGATTAATTTAAGAAATAACCCTGTTTGAATACTTAGCAAAAGTAATAATGAATAGAACTGGTTTCAACCGGTCCGGGCTTTGACTGTATCAAAAACATCTTATGTAGCCACAATCGAAAACATGGGTCGATACAAAGCGTGTCGACTCTTTTCGTTTATTACGTTTTGAATACAAGTCGTGTCTGGAACGCTTCTTAACCTCCAGCGGCATATAGATAGTGCAAAGATTTAGTGATTCTATATAATCAGGCAAGCGATAACCTGTTAACGTTCAGCGAAAATGTCACATTTTTGAAGATTAGTTATTTTTCCTTTGCTTTCTCAGCAATTCATCCACCTTTTTCTCGCTTTCGGCTTCTTCAATCAGACCTTTACGCCTTTC